>JAHKAK010000114.1 GCA_018826025.1 Patescibacteria group bacterium | reverse complement strand
TGCTTAAATCCTCCTTGCGGGAAAGTACTCTCCCGTCTTTCTCGCGCCGATATCCCGACCGCAATAGCGATCCCCCTCGGCGCACTTGCCTGTCTTGAAACAATACGGTTCCAGCACTCGTAAAAGCGGCGAATCCTTGCCTCGTTCCTTCTCTATCGCTTGGCGCAAAGAACGGCCCACATGATAAATCTCTTCCTGTGCGCACCAGCAAAGACGCTTGTTTTGCTCGTGGAAAAGCGCGTTAAATGACGCGTTTTTAACATACCGCATCATAGCGCCATAGGGCGCGACCGTTGCCGCCAGATCCCACGGACCAGGCCGAACAATCTTTAACCATTTGTCCATCACTTCTTTGACCAAAACAGCCGCCTTCGGTAAAAGCGCCGGAATTGGCGGTAAATAAAAATTTCCCGTAAAAACTGGCTCGCCGCGGCGAATCGTCCGATGCCGCTGATCTTGCCCCATACAAGCCATGGAAATTTCTACTTTGGTTTTGACGCCGCCGATCCCATTGTTCATGGTCTCGGGTAAAAAATGAAGCAAATCCAATGGATACATGTCTTCCGGTTCAGGAATCCATACCACACCGTCAGAATCGTCAATCGCCCGTAAAATACACCCCGGCTTATATTTTATCTCATAATCTTGGCCGGAAAAAGCGAAAATGGGAGACCAAATTTTTCCACGACGGGAAAACATGTAGGCGATTTCCGGGTACAGCGTCAAGACTGAATCCGCCATTTGCTGGGTCAAAAACATCAAACCCGGGGTCCAAGCCGCTTTATAAAGCGATGCCAATGCAATATGGTCCAGCGTTAAATCAAAACCCGTCGGAAAAATCGCGGAGATAAACATCCTCAATTGCTCTTGCGCGATTTTTGGCGCATTGGCCTCAATATACTTAACTGAAGCCTTTGGCCGTTCCTCGGCAATCAGATCAGCGGCGATCTTAGTTGCCGCGCCGATTTGCTGATGATAAACTTCTACGCCGGTTTTTACAAAATCCATAACCTCTTGCCTTTTCAGCGCGCCGATTTTTGGCCAAAAAAACTTGACATACTCCCGGATGGAGCTGAAATCCGGATTCTCAAACATCTTAGCGCAAAAACGACCGCTCCGCTGATCACTGTTGTAGAAAGGACTTGCCAAATGAGCCCCCAAGGTGATATCAGAAACCGCAATCCCCTCTATATCCCAGGTGAAAGAATAATGCTCTAGGGTTGTATGGTGGCTCGTTCGGAATAAGCGCCCTTCCACATCAATCATCTCCCCAAGCTTGGGAGACTCGGCCTGATAGCATTTTTTAGCCGCGTGGCTTGCTCTCGCCAAAAATTCACTTTCTACTTGACTATCTATAGTTCTTGTCACCGCGAACAACTTCGCATTTATCATTGTCACTCCCTCCTTTGTCTATTGTAATTTTAAACAACTGACAATTTCTTGGTGAATTTCCTCTATACCTTTTTCGCCATCAATCACGACGAAAAAATTCTCAAGTGGTTCAAAGTGAGCCAAACGCTCGTAATTATTCCGGATCCGATGCATTTTTTTCAATTCTTCAAAAATCCGAATGACTGTTCCTCTTTTGGCAATGCGACGTAAACACTCTTCGGGGCTCACGCGCAAAAGAAAAACCTTATTGGGACAGATAAAGTTCTCGTTCAGTTTGAAAAGCGCGCGTATTGGCACGCTTAAGGCGCCGAAAGCCATGGAAGAAAAAACATAACGATCGCTGATAACGATTGCGCCCCGCTGCAGAGCCGGAATGACTATTTCACAAAGATGCTCTGCCCGATCTTGCGCAAATAATTCTTGCAATTGTAAAGGAGCTATGCTGATCTTTCCGACCAAGGCATCTTTTATTTTCTGGCCAGCTACTGTCCATTGAGTCGGCTCCTTTGTCAAAAGCGCCGATTCATCGCGTTTATCAAAATACTCTTTTAACAGTCCGGCCTGCTCGCTTTTGCCTGAGCCATTCAACCCTTCAAATACGAAAAACTTTCCCTGATACAGATTTAACTTCATAAGTCCTCCTTGGCGTAAGATGTTTTTAAACTACTCCTTTAGAAATAAAAAAGCAAGTTATTGTTTATCATATTTTTCCAAGACATCATCCATTATCTTTAATTTCACGCCGGCGTTTTTAAAAAGTTTCTTGCTCTCCGCGTCTTTATGATATCGTTTTTGCGCCACTACTCTCTTTATGCCCACGCGAACAATGCGCCGGGCGCAATTGACGCAAGGCGTCATTTTACAGTAAAGCGTCGCACCCCGCAACGCCACGCCGTCCATGGCCGCCTGCAAAATCGCGTTCTCTTCCGCGTGCAAAGTGCGCACGCAATGTTGCGACTGATGACCCTTCTTGTCTGTCACGGTCACCATTAAATGACCGTCTTCATCGCAATGCCCGTCGCCGGGAGAAGAACCAACGTAACCCGTGGTCAAAATCGTATTCTGCGCGCTCACGATAATCGCACTGCTTCTGCCCCGATCGCAAGTGGCGCGCCGGCTCAACGGTTCCAATAAGCTTAAAAAGTACTCATCCCAGTCCGGGCGGACATATTTTACGGATTTTTTATTTTTTTTCATATCTCTTATATCGCTATTTTTATCTTTAAATTAAAGAGGCCTGCCATTCGCTTTTCATTAAATCTATCACTTGAAAAAACAAAAGGCAAGGCCTGTTTTTGACCTTGCCTTAAAAGTTGAATTACAACTTGATATACCTGACATTAACCCCGGCCTCTCTCAAAATTTGAATTCCATTAGCCGGATACACTCCCTCCAGCATTACCACCGTGTCAATTCCGGTCCCGGCGATAATTTTAGAACAAATCTCACATGGCTCGGCATTAACATAAAGCGTCGCCTCTTTTAAGCTGGGCGGGTTATCCATTTTGGTCGCGTTGGTGATTGCCCACCATTCAGCATGCATCGCCCGGCACTTTTCAATTTGAGTGCCGGAAGCGATTTGTTTCTCCTCGCGCAAACAGCCAAGTTCAATACATTTCTTTGAGCCGGCGTACTGGTCGTTGAAACCCTGCGCGACAATATTGTCATTTTTAACGATAATCGCGCCGAATTTTCGTGTCTGGCCAACCAGTTTTCCTTTTCCATCCCGCTCATAGACGCTGTCATTTCTTCTGACGCCCCGAACACAGGTGGAACGATCAGCAATCGCCAAAACAACTTTCATATAATATTCGTCCGCGGCCCTAATCGTTTCATCATAATCATTCGTTCCCAGACCAAGTCCTGTTAAGCCAGTTGACCCAAAGCCTCCAGCATCTCGTCGCGTTGGCGGCAATTCCTTGGCCTCTTCCAATATCGGTATTTCTACTTTAGAAAACACCAATTGCGCGACTCGCATATTCTCTTCTACCGTAAAAAAATCTGCTCCGCGATTTCTCAATAAAACACCCGCTTCACCGCGAAAGTCAGGGTCAATTGTGCCAGGAGAGTTGGAAAGTTCAATATCGTACTTACTGGCCAATCCACTACGCGGTCTTACTTCACACTGAATTGGCCAAGGTATTGCCAATCGAACGCCAATACCGATTAAAACGCTTCCGCCCGACGGAATCTCTACCGGTAAACTGCTAATGACTTCTTTGGTCTTTTTGTCTAAAACACACGAGGCGTAAACATCATAACCAACCGCTCCATCCGACGCCCGAACAGGCACTAAAGCTCCTTCTCTAATCTTTTGTACTTTTATATTCATTGCCTCCTCCTATAATTTGATATTCTGTTTAAAAAGTTCTTTCCTTAATTACCTTCAATAAATTTATCACCTAAAAAAATAAAAAGCAAGCCCCATTAGAAGCTTGCTGTCATCTTTATTTCACATTTTTCAGAGCCGCTCGCTTCGTTCATGCTTCAGCGAGGCGAGCAGGCAAAATCGCTTTCTTATTCGGTTATACCATAAATTTTAGCCGAGCTTCTAACGGGGCAAGGATTTTAACCTTTGCTTTCAATGTCAATTTATTGATACCCGATAGTCTCATACACTGGACTATCGAACTTTTCATTATCAACGACACTTACAGCATTGTCGAATTTGTCATCTGACAATGACGAATCAACGCCCAATGGCGTAACGAATA
>JAHKAK010000113.1 GCA_018826025.1 Patescibacteria group bacterium | reverse complement strand
TTTTATTAAATATTATTTTTTGCCTAAATCTCCACCGTAAAGATGGAAAAATTCTCCCATGTTCATATTTTTCAGCCCGGTCACGCCTTTTAATACCGGGTTTTCGCGCAAAAGCTTGGCCATCTCCGTGTATTTGCGCCAATCATCATAACTTAAATCTCCCAGAAAGCCGGTGCCTGGTAACTTCGGCGTTTTAACGCCAATTTCGCTTAAACTATGCCAATAATTACTTAAAGCGTATTTGTCTTTATAAGCTTCAGCCGGCACTTCTTCCAAAAGCTTACCTATGGTTGTTTTCGCCGCGGCCTTAAAAGTTTTATCGCTTAAAACTGTGGGGTCAACAAAACGAGTGACTGTAGCTTTTATTTTTTGATCTATTAGGTCTTCGGCGCTTAACGAAGTTCCTGCTTCCGACGCGCTTGAAACTGTTCCTTCCATTGACGTCGGTGTTTCCGGCGCTGGCGCTTCCGGTGCCGGAGATTCAATCGCGCCCAACACATGTTCCGCGCCACCCAGCTCTTCCAACGCCGGCGCACCCGCCCTCAAAAAGTTCGTATTGTCGCTCAAATGTATATGACCTTGCGGATCCAGTTCCACAAACCCCTTGCCAAGTTTATGCATGGCTTTTGCATAACCTTCCGCATCCACAGTGAAGCCCTGGCTAGTTAATTTGTCCGCCATACCGGGCTTAGCCAGTTCACCCTCAACGCTTTTTAGCCATAACTGATGCGCTTTTGTTCCCGCCCATTTTTTTATATCCGTTTCTCCATCCCAACCAAAAGCCTTAGCCAAATCTGGCTTAGCTTTAAAATTATCAATAATCGCGCCTTCCGGCCCGCGACTGCCAATCTCCAAAGAAACAATCTCTCCCGGCTCCTTTAATCCTCCAGAAGCCTCCATAGCCGCTTCTGGCGTCAATTGTTCAGCCCCCGGTGGTTCTCCCAACGGTATAATATCAGCCTCCGCCATCACGTCAGAGGTACCGGGACTTTTTACCGCGGTATTATCTACTCCCTCAAGACCGCCGGTTTTTCCGAAATGAGCAGAAAAAGTATCCCGCAACATTTGTGCAAACACTCCGCTACCCACCATCGCGCCAGCCGCTCCGGCTATCGCGAATCTAATATTTTTTCTAGCTTGCTCCTTTTTTACCATCTCAAACAAACGCTCATTAAGTTTATCATCTTGATTCTTTAAGGTTTCTAGAAATTTTCCGCTAAATTCATTACTTAAATACCTTTTTTCTTCTTTTTCTCCCAATCCTTTAAATAATTTTTCTAAGCCAGCGGTTGTCAAAGAACCGCCCAGCACCCGTAAAGCGGTCTGGCCAGCAAAGGTCGCTGTTATAATAGCTGTGCTGCCAACCAAGCCGCCGGCCACGCCAGCCACGGTTAAGCCGGCTGAAACCGCTATCTTGCCTTTAAGCGGCAATTTTTTATACCATTCGGTAAATTCCTCTGCTTTCTCATTAATAAACCGTCTGGCCTTACCCATCTGTTCAATCTGTTTAGCGCTTTTCAAGCTATCCATTTTCGCCGCTTCGCCCATAGTCGTGGCCAGTAAAATACCTTCCGCGTATTTATCCGTTTCTTTTTTTATTTCCTCTTCTGTTTTTCCTTCTGTTTTAAGTTTCACCGCCTTTTTATCAATTTGAATAACTTCGTTATCGCGATACGCTCTGATCGCCGCTTTCAAATCCTGCTTGGCTTTCAAGTATTTCTCTAAGGCCGCGTCAGCTTCCGCTTTCACGGCGTCAATTTTTGACTCCCGGTTTGCTGTTCTTATTTCATCAAATGAATCATATAATTTTCCGAGTATTGCCCGAATGCCGGTTAATTTATTTTCCGCTTTATCCGCTTTATCTTTCGCCAGCTCCGCCGCTACATAATCTTCCCTCGCTTTAACCAGCGCCGCTTCTATTTCAACCTTCTGGCTCTCTTTTTCCGGCTCACCAGCCGTCTCTGTTGATTCTACCGGTATTTCTTCCGGCCCAATTTTTTGCTCTTCCTCCGCTTTTATTTTTAAGCCGCCGGCCTCCGCCGCGATTATTGCTGACTTACTCATGTCAACTTTTGATTCTGGCTGCCAACCACCTTCAACTGCCATAATTGCTGACTTATCCCAGTCAACTTCGCTTTTAATTTGTTTCTCTTTTTTGGATTCTGACTGTGATTTTCCCGCCACGCCCAAATCTGCCGCCGACTTCTCGACTTCCTCTTTTTTTGTCTCACCGCTATCCTTTGGAGTGATCCTAAGAGAATCTTTTTTCTTTTCTCCCGACTTCTCTTCTAGTTCAAGCGTTGGCTGAATAATTGCTTCAGCGGCTTTTTTTTGTTTTTCTTCTTTGACTAATTCCTGTCTGGCTGTTTTTTTATCCCATTCGGCCATAAATTTATCCGCTTCGGGCGTGCCCGGCTCAATTTTATTTTCCCGCAGCAGCGCGTCAATTTTCTCCCACTCAAAACCAGGCTGATTACCCTCAATTCGCCGCTGTTTTATTTCCGTTGCGCGCGCCTCAACCATTTGCTTTGTAAACCCCGATTTTTTACCCGGCTTTTGTTCCGCGATATCCTTATCTTTTTTTACAATTTTCTTTTCCTTTTTAGCTTTTTCTTCTTCGCTCCTTTCATCTTTTTTGTATTTTTCTTTCATTTTTTCTACGATATCCGCCACCTCGCCCCGAAACTTAACCGTACCACGCAGTTTATCTTCTATCTCCTTGATTTGTTTATACAGGTCTTTGGGCGTGTCTTCTTTTTTCTCGTTCAAAAAACCGTAGAGCTCTTTATATGCCGCGTCTAATTTATCTATTAATTCTTCTTTCTGTTTTTGTTGTTCTACAAATGCTTCTTTTCCGTCTTTCGTTGGCTGTTTTTTTGCCGATGCGGTTTCATTTTTATCGTCAACACCCGCTTCTTTCTTTTCCGCTAATTTCAGCCTTGCGCCTTTGGAAGCATCAGGAAAAATTTCGTTTCTTTTTTGTTCCAAGGCCTGGCAATGCTTTTCAAGTCCCGCCAATAAATCTTCTGTCCGCTCGCCATTATTATAACGGGTAAAAAGAGTGTCGCTGTCATTAACCAACTCAAAAAGCTCCTTTTCCTGTTTAGAAGAAATAAATTTATTCTTTAAGGCCATCTCGGCTTTAATTTCCAAGTTGTCACTGTTAAGCTCGTTCGCGCGTTTCAATACAGCTTCTGTTTTATTTTCCAAATCTCGCATTTCCTCTGCCGACATTCCGCTTTTTGGCTCGCTGGAGATAAATTTAGCTTGAGTCATAAGATTGATTTATTGTATTTATTATAACACAACCGCCTAAAATACTAAACTGCTCGCTCTGTGGATATTAACTGGTCAAAAAAATGGTAAAATATAGATAGGCTCATCTTAGTCTAAAATCAAAAGCGAAGATTTGCTTGTCTG
>JAHKAK010000015.1 GCA_018826025.1 Patescibacteria group bacterium | reverse complement strand
CGCAAAATTTTACGCGTATAAAATCAGCTAAGCTTATGGCGTCACGTCATAAACCGGATCCGTGCCGGGAAAAGTGTCCGTAGCGCAGCCATCAGGAACCTCAACTGTACCCGCGTCCGCGTCGGAGTTTAAAGCCGTGTTGGCCGCTTCCAGGCCAGTCGCCCTGGTTCCCAAATGATACCCTTTAGCCGCGGAAACGCAATACTGATAGCTAGAGGTGCCGTCTGGATCCAAAGGAGCGGCGTTAATATAGGTTGGCACAAAAGTGGCGGAATTCAGAGCAGCCGGATAAGAGCCGACGGAATCATAATGCATCTGCAAAGCCAGCTGGATTTGGCGGACATCGGAAATGCGCCGCGCGTCGCGGGCCTTAGCTCGAGCCGTATTTAACGAAACCATGACAATCGTCGCCAAAATACCGATAATAGCAATCACCACCAATAATTCAATTAAAGTAAAACCCTTCGATGGGCTCAGGGCGAGCCCTTCTTGTTGTTTTTTCATTATTATCACCTCCTTTCGTACCGCGGATCTTAACGCGGATCCGACACACGGATCAAAACGCTGATAAGAATGCGGTTTTTTAATTTTTATTTCTCACTTTATCGTAAACTACCCTTTCAATTTTCAATCCTTCCGGACTAAAATTTATTAACAGGCCCAACTTATAATTTGATCCCTTTAAATATTTCCAAAATTGATCTATGTCTCCCTTAGCTAACACCGGTTTACATTTTATTTCCAATAAAACCTTCTCATTGATGATCTTATCAGGAACATAAACGCCCACTTTTTTACCCTTATAAAAAATATCTATTCTTTTTTGATCTTCAACCGTTAACCCTCGGCTTATCAATTCTTTAGTTAAGGCATTATCAACGATACTCTCTTTAAATGATCCCCTGAATTCTTTATACACCCAAAAACACGCGCCTCTAATTTGATAAGTTATCTCTTCGTATAATAAATCCGCCATTATTGTGGTCTATATCAGTCTCAAGTGATTACCCAAGATCGGCGTTCAGATCCGCGGTTTACCCGGGCTCCGCGTTAATATCCGCTTAGTAGATCCGCGTTGTGATCCGCGGCTTACATGCTGTTCGCTATACTATATATCGGCATCAAAATCGCCGCTACCAAAATCGCCACGCCGCCGCCAATCAGTAAAATTAACATTGGTTCAATCAACTGCGATATGGTCGCGACCGTGTTGTCCACTTCTTTATTATAAAATTGCCCGAGTTTTTTTAAAATAATATCCAGCGACCCGGTCTGCTCGCCCGTAATGATCATCTGCGTGACCATGGCCGGAATTTCCTTATGCTTGGCAAAAGAGCTTGACAAAGCGCCGCCCACCCTCACCTCTTCTTTGGCCTCCTCCACTATTTTTTGATAGACCGTGTTGCCCACCACCTCGCTGGTCACCTGCAGCGCTTGCAAAATTGAAAGTCCGCCCTGAATCAACGTACTCAAATTATCGGCAATGCGCGTAATGTATATTTTTTGAAAAACTCTTTTGCCAAAAACCGGTAAATTAATTTTCATCGTGTCCCATTGTTGCCTCGCGCCAGCTGAATTCTTTATTAAAGAAGCAAGGTAGTAGCCGCCGCCGACCAAAATAGCCAAAACCACCCACCACCAATTAGTTAAAAATTCTGAAACCCCTATAATCACCCTGGTCAAAAAAGGCAATGATTGCCCCGAATCTTTCAAAAAGTCGGTTAATTTTGGCACGATTAAGATCATCATCAAGGCCGCGATCAAAATAAAAGTGCCGAAAATAAAAGCCGGATAAGTCAAGGCGCCCTTGATTTTAGCGTTTAAATAATACTGTTTTTCTAAATAATCGGCTAAATAATTTAAGGAATTTTCCAACCCCCCGGAAACTTCGCCGGACCTAACCATATTAACGAAAAAATCGGAAAAAACTTTAGGATGCTTAGCCAGGGCCCGGGAAAAAACCATGCCGCCCTCAACGTCGTTGGCCGTCTCAAAAATAATTTCTTGAAAATATTCGTTTTCCGTTTGATTGGAGAGCGACTGCAATGAAGAAAGCAACGGCACCTGGGCCGAAACTAAAGTGGCTAACTGCCGAGCGAAATTAGCTAAATCTTTCATTCTCACCCGCTGAAAAATTTTTAAATTCGCCGAAAAAATTGATCCACTCGCGGCGCTTTGCAAATCCAGCAAAATTAAACCCCGCGATTGTAAAGTTTCAATCGCGCCGTTGCGGGTGGCCGCTTCAACGATTCCCGTCTGCATCTCGCCCTCTTTAGTTCTGGCTACGTAGTTAAAATTCATTTTAAAAAATGTAAAATTAAAATCTCAAAATGGAAAATGACAACGTAGAGTTGCGTGGCAACCACGTTGCTCTACGCAATGTAAAGTCTAAAATTTCATAACGCCCCCTAACCCCCTCTTACCTTAAGAGGGGGAACCTCCCTCTCTTTTTTAAAGAGAGGGTTGGGGTGAGTTAAATTTTACATTTTAAATTGTCATTTTGATTTTTGACATTTACATTTTCAATTATCTTTGCAGCATCATCCTCAGCTCATGGGGATTGTTGGAATAAGTTTTCGCGTTTTCGTAGCTAATCATCCCCCGGCTCACCAAATCCACCAACGACCGGTTAAGCGAAATCATTCCCTCTTCGACGCTGGTCTCAATCACCATATCAATTTGGTGGGTTTTGCCTTCTCGGATCAAATTACGCACCGCGGAGTTAGCAATTAATAATTCCACCGCGTTAATTAGTCCTCCTTTCACCGCCGGTATCAAGCGGCGAGAAAGAATGCCCAGCAACGTAGCGGCCAACTGCAGGCGAATTTGCGTCTGCTGATGAGGTGGAAAACTGTCAATGATGCGGTCAACTGTCTGCGCCGCGGTATTGGTATGCAGAGTGGACAAAATTAAATGCCCGGTTTCGGCCGCGGTCATGGCCGTGGAAATGGTTTCCGGGTCCCGCATCTCTCCGATCATCGCCACGTCCGCGTCCTGGCGAAACATAGCGCGCAAGCCTCGATGAAAATCCGCCACGTCCACGCTCACCTCCCGCTGATCAATGATGCATTTGTCCTGCGGAAAAATATATTCTATCGGGTCTTCAATCGTGATTAAATGGTCTTGGCGCGAATGGTTGATTTCGTCAACCATTGCCGCCAACGCCGTTGATTTTCCATGGCCCGACGGTCCCACCACCAAAAAAAATCCCTGCGACGCTTGCGTGAATTGGTGTAAAATCGGCGGCAAATTCAACTCCTCAATCGTGCGTACGCGCGACGGAATAAAACGCAAAGCTGCCGCGATATTGTTGCTTTCCTGATAAATATTAACCCTAAAGCGTGCCTTATCTTTATAGGTGACCGACAAATCAACGTCTTTATTAACTAAAAATTTTTCTTCCTGATTTTTATTCAGCAAGCTCATTGCCAGTCCCTTGGCGTGCTCCGGTGAAAACGGTTCCCGCTCGCTCAAAATAACGAGGCTTCCGTCAATTCTTAAAATCGGCGGCCGCCCCGCCGAAATATGCAAATCGGTGGCGTCGCGCTTAATCACCTCCTCCAATAAATCTTCCATCTCTTTTTTATAATCATCCATGTGTATTTAGAAGCAACTTTTACGCAAGATATAAACGCAAGTTTACGCTATTGGCGTTTATTTTTGCGTGTATTTTATTTGCGTGAATTTGCTTCTATATGCCTAATAATTTTTTAGCCTTGGCCATGACCTCTGTCGGCGTAAAGTGGGCCTTAATAATATAATCGCTCGCCCCCAGCGACATTCCTTTTTCCACTTCCTCTTTCTGCCCCAGATTAGTTAGGGCGATAACTTTTATACCGTTCAAAAGTTCGCCGTCTTTAAGCGTTTTTAAAACTTCAAAACCGTCCTTTTTTGGCAAGACAATATCCAGTAAAACCAACTTAGGCTGAAATTCTTTAATTTTTGTCAAACCCTCCTCCCCGTCAAAAGCGGTTTCCACTTCAAAGCCGCTGTCAGCCAATTTGGTGGCGTACATTTCCGATAAAAACCGGTCATCTTCAACTAATAAAACTTTTATTTTTTCATCTGGCATATCTTTACCGCTGATCTTAACGCTGATCCGCTACGCTGATCTTAACGCTGATCTTCTGCTCCGCGTTTTGATCCGCGTGTTATATCCGCGTTCTGATCCGCGGTTTATGGTGTTATCTGATTATTGCAATCGGGCGTATAGCCTTCCAAAAAATCCGTTTCCAGACAAAATGTTATTAAATATGTCGCGTTGCTGGACAAAGACTGATAGGTATAGACGTATTGGCCGGTGCTTAGCGGATCTTTAATCGGGCCCGGTAAAAGCCTTTCGCTAATCAGAGTTTGAGACATCGTATCAGCGCCGGTAATGGGTTCGGCTGTGAGCTGGGAAGGAAAGGTAGCGTTTTGAATCTGATACATGGCCAAAGCATCCCGCAAGGCTTTCATGTCCGTCAGGCGCCGGTCATCTCTGGCTCGCTCCCGTAAATTGCTTACTGAAACCATCACCACTGATGCTAAAACACCGATAATGGCGAAGACCACCAATAATTCTATCACGGTGAACCCCTTTCCGCGACGAAACGCACAAACTTGTTTTTGTTTAAGCATTATTAAAAGTCATTCTAACATTACGCTCGCTGTACCTGCCACGTAATTCTATGTTTTTATGTTTTTTCATCCGCGATATTCGCTCCTAATCCGCGACATCCGTGGTTTGCTCCGTGGTTTTCATTTCTACCGCCCTAATCAGTTCTTCAAAAGAAATCAATCCCCGTAAAACTTTAATCAAGCCATCTTGTTTCATAGTTATCATTCCTTGACGTTCGGCTTCTTTGGCAATTTTTCCTTCACTGGCTCCCTCAATCACGATGTTTTCCAATTGCGGCGTCATGGTTAAAGCTTCAAAAATGGCAATGCGGCCTTTAGCGCCTTTCTGCGCGCAAAACTTACAGCCCGGCGCTTGCCAAATTTTTAAATTATTCAAATCAATATCCGCAATGTCTTGTTTTACCGCGGCAGAAAAATTTATCAATTCCCGGCGCAACAACTCTTTTATTTTTGGCGCCGGCTCCCTTGCTTTTTTACAATCAGGACATAATCGCCGCACGAGCCGTTGAGCCATGGCCAAAGACAAAGAAGACGGAATTAAAAAAGATTGGACGCCCATATCAATAAGCCGTGGAATCACGCCGATCGCGTTGTTGGTGTGAAGGGTAGACAGCATAATATGGCCGGTCAACGCCGCTTGGGTAGCCAGTTCTGCGGTATCCGAATCGCGGATTTCGCCCACCATAATAATATCTGGGTCCTGCCGCAAAATTGACCGCAGACCCGAAGCGAACGAATAGCCGATTTCCGGCTTGATTTGCGACTGGCTCACGCCTTCAATAAAGTATTCCACCGGATCTTCCAGCGAAACCACATTAACCTCTTCTTGATTTAAGTTTTTCAAAATTGAGTACAGCGTTGTAGTTTTACCAGAGCCAGTGGGGCCGGAAAGCAAGATCATGCCAAAGGGTTTGGCCATCGCTTCTTCCACTCTTTGGCGATTCCGTCCTTCCAAACCCAATTGTTCAAAATCTTTAAGCCCTTGGCTGGGATCCAATAAACGTAACACTGCTTTTTCGCCAAAAAACGTCGGTAAAGTGGAAAGACGAAAATCAATTTTTTGGCCGTCAATCACGGAGTGAAATCGGCCATCTTGCGGCACGCGCGTTTCGTCGATTTTCAAAGAAGCTAAAATTTTAATCCTCGAAACTACGGCCGGCTGAATGGCACGCGGCAAAAACAAACTCGTGTATAAAATTCCGTCCACCCGAAAACGGATCTTCAAACGGTCCTCGGCCGGTTCAATATGGATATCGCTGGCTCTCCCCTCGTTGGCGTGGCGTAAAATAACCGCCACAATTTTAGTGATAGGAGCTTCGGCCATCACTCGCTCCAGCGTCGCTTCAACTTTGGATTTGTTTTCGCCCGGCTTCAGTTCTTCGCGCGTAGACAACTCTTTTTCCAGCTCCGACAAAGCCGTGCCCACCTCTTCTTTTAAGGTACGGTACTGTTTTAAAATATTCTTAAAATCCGAATCGGTAATTAAAGAAATGCTTGGGGTAAAGTTCCTATTTTGAGCGATAAAGCGAATCGCCTCCTGCGATTTTATATCGTCGGGATTAAGCATCCCGACATTCAAAAACTTGCCCTTCCTTTCCAGCGGCACGAACTGATAAAACGACGCCGCCTCTTCAGTTATCTCCCTTAAAACTTGCGGCGAAACTAATTTACCGGCTAAATCAGCCAGAGGAACATTCAGTCGCTTCGCGCGTTCTTGAGCCAGTTTTACTTCATTGGTTACATTTGGCATAGACCGCTGATCTGAACGCTGATCCGCTACGCGGATCTTAACGCTGATCTAAGCTATTTAATGTTAAAACGACTTTCTGTTCTACCCAAGATCCGCGTGTTATATCCGCGTTCTGCTCCGCGGCCTTCCCCGCTCCGCGTTTGGCTCCGCGGTATCAGAACGGCAGAAACGGATTTTCCCGCCCCTTTATTCCCACCGCTACCGGCAATTGGTCATTTTGAATCAAAGACTGAAATTTTTTGTCCTTAAAGATTGGATTATTTAAAGAAATGCCGGCTAATGCTTCCAAAATCCGATTGTCGCGATTAATCTCCTGCTCCATTGCCAAGGAGGCTTCCGGCAATGGCGCGGTGAGTTTCGATTGATCGCCCTTCTTGCCAAAACCAAAATAAATTACCGCGCCGGTTAAAATTATCGTCGCGACTAAAAGAAGCCGCAATTTTCTATTTTTTTGCTTCTGGGGTGTGTCAATTATAATGTTCTGACCGGTCTTGCCGGGGATAATAGCCATATAATTACCACTGATCTCAACGCTGATCCGCTGCGCGGATCTTAACGCTGATCTAAAAATCTAAACTATTTAATGTTAAAGCGACTTTTTACTTTACCCGAGATCCGCGTTTGGATCCGCGGTAGCAGTCCCTGATCCGCGTTCTGATCCGCGGTACCGCGGTTTAGCGGTAATAAGCATTCAAAGAAACTCTAAAATTTTGGTTCAAAGAAACGCTCATATCTTGTTCGCTAAAACTAATGGCGGACACGTCCATGATTCTCAAATTAGTCTCAATCGCCTTTAAAAAAGATTTCAGGGAATTCTGGCTGCCGTTCAAGCCCAAGTCTATTGCTAAAATTTTCTCTCCCGCGATTGACGGGGAAGTTTTTTTGTTTTTCTTGTCGTCCAGCGAGTTAAAAAACACGCTTTCCAAAATTAAACCATTCTGGGAAGACAGGGCTTCCAGCTGGACCAACAAACCGGGTAAATCTTCCTTCTCGGTTATGGCTTGAGCCACTCTCTCTGCTTCGTATGATAAATCAGCGTACTTTTTTTTCAATTCCGCCAATTTCTGGTTTAAATTCCGGGCGTCGTTTAATTTAGTCTGCCAAATTTTTAAATCCTGCCTCAAAAGAACCACTTCATCAAAAACCGGCAAAAAATATTGCCAAACGAAAAAAACTAATATCGCGCCAAGAATAATAATGATTAAGCCTTGCTTGTTCATGCTCTTACCGCTGATCTGAACGCTGATCCGCTACGCGGATCTTAACGCTGATCTAAAAATCTAAAATATTTAATATTAAGGCGACTTTTTACTTTACCCGAGATCCGCGTTCCAATCCGCGTCATAGATCCGCGTTTTGCTCTGCGGTTTATTTCTGCAAAATTTTCGGGTCAAAATTGAACGCCGCCATAAAGCTAACTAAGCCGGTCTTATCAAGCAATATATTGCTAATTTTTAAATTAGTGAATCCCTCTTCTTCCAGCGCCAGCATTTGCTTGGCTAAAGTCGCGTAGTCCGCTGAAAAACCTTTTAGGGCAACCCTGTTGCTCTCCACCAACAAATCAAAAGATCGCCACTGGACGCGCGGAAGCGAAACCAAAGAAAGCTTGTCAAAAATAGCGGAAGAATAAATATGTTTTTTCAAAAGTGATTGTATCAAAACTGCGTTTTCGTCAAAATTAACTATTTTAGCAGCCATTTTTTTATCTTCAACGCTAAAAATTTCCGCTTGCTTCTTCTTTAAATCGCTAATTTGAGCGGCCAGCGATTTCCCATAAAAAATTAATCCTCCCCAAAGCAATAAAACCAAACCGAGCGCTCCAACGATTAAGATCACGCCCAGCCGCGCCAGAGTTTCTTTGGTGTTAGATGAAATGAAAAAAACTTTGTTGCCGGAAGAAATCCTATCTTTAAAATTTTTCAAAGATGAAGTTGCCCCCGGACCGGAATTAGCCGAAGAATGAGAAAAGCCATTTTTTTTATAATCTTTGGGGAATAAATCCATATACCACTGATCTAAACGCTGATCCACCACGCGGATCTTAACGCTGATCTAAAAATCTAAAATATTTAATATTAAGGCGACTTTTTACTTTACCCGAGATCCGCGTTCCAATCCGCGTCATAGATCCGCGTTTTGCTCCGCGGTACCGCGATTAATCCGCGGTGCGCATCGCCAGGCCCGCGGCCACGGCCATCTGCGGCGCCAGTTCCTTCAAAAAACCGGAGATATTTTTGTTGTAGCCCACTCTCGCGAAAGGGTCGCCGATTTTAACCGGCATCTTTAATTTAACGCCCAAAAATTCCAACCAGTCTTTTTCATTCGCCCGTCCGCCAGTCAGCAAACACTGCCCTATTTTTTTATTATAGCGCATCTGAAAAAGATTAACAACCCTGTCAATCTCCATCAAGATAATTTCTTTGTTAACCGACTCCAAATTATGGCTTAATCTGATAAACCCTTGATCTAAAACGATAAGGTCCGTTCCCTGCCGGCCAAGGTCTATAATCAGAAAAGTGTTTTTATCGTTGCCGATTAAGGACCGCGACAAACTGAAAGCTTCCTGTTCCAGCGCCGCCACCTTCAACCCTGCTTGGCTGATGATATAAACCACCCGATTTATCGTTTCTTTTGGCACGGCCAAAAGCAAAACTTGAATGGCTTGAGCGGAGGATGAACTTGACACTCCATCGCCCGCTAACGTCTTTCCCGTGTCCGCCAGCGTGGAAGGCGCGGCCTTCCCCTCTCCGCGTGGCAAATCCGCGTTTTGCTCCGCGGTAGCAGTCCCTGATCCGCGTTTATCCGCGGTACCCGTGTTCTGATCCGCGGTATTAGAGATCACTGTCCAGTCCAGCGCCACTTCATCCAGGGGAAGCGGCACGTATTTTTGCGCCTCAAAAGAAACCGCCGCCGCTAATTCTTTTTCAGGCATCGCCGGTAATGAAATAACCGTGGAAAAAGTTTTTTCCACCGGTAAAGACACGTTCGCGTGCCGGCCGGAAATTTTAGCTTCATCAACTAATGTCTCTATTATTTTAATGATTTCTTCATTTTTTAAATCAATCACGCTGAAAACCGCTTCGCTCTTAGTCTGGGCCAAAGCGTAGTTAACCAAAAAAGCCCGCCCGTCTTTCCGGCCCAATTCTACGATTTTAATGGAAGAACTGCCCAAATCAATTCCTAAATAAGTATTCGATTTTTCCCCAAAAAGCCAATCAAGCATTTTAAAATTCTTAGGTCTCTTAAGCTAATTTAAGTATAACACAAAAAGCAAAGATTTTTTTGTGGATAAGTCAAATCATTCGAAGAAATCATTCGAAGTCCAACTTCGAATGATTTCTCTTCGCGCCGCTTTTGTCATCCTCGAAGCCGCAAGGCTGTCGGGGATCCAGGGATTTCTCCTCCTCTTAAGATAAGAGGAGGCTGGCAGAGCTAAGCTCTGCTTTGGAGGAGTTATGATTGACAATTTTACATTCATAACTCACCCTAACCCTCTCTTATCTTAAGAGAGGGAACAATGCGGAAAATTAATCACCACCTTTTATTGCTTAATTTTTGCGCCCTGGCGCCTCTTTTGTCATCCCCGAAGCCGCAAGGCTATCGGGGATCCAGGCCTGGATTCCCGTTTTCACGGGAATGACAGAAAGGGTGCGGGAATCCAGGTTTTATTGCCTTATCTTCGCTCGTCTGGCTCTATTGAAGTTAATCTTCAACAGATTGGCGGCGTTAACTGTCCAGCCCCTTGACAAGAAATTGAAACTTGCTATACTTAAATTGTTAGACCTACGGGTTTAATGCACAAAACGTCTCGGTCCCCGCAAGGGGATGCGGGACTTTTTTATTACTTCTCAATCCGCGATTTCAATTTTTTTAAATTAATGTACTTGGCGCATTTTATCAGTTCAATGGAAATACTGTGTTTTGTCGCCATGACTAAGCATCGTTTATGATATTTCATTTTCATCAACTGCAATAAAGGTTCAAAATCGCTGTCGCCGCTTAATAATATTAATGTATCATATTTATCTTTAGTTTCTAATATATCCATGGTAAGCTCAACGTCTAAATTTCCTTTATGAAAACCATTTTTTTCTTTGGTTTTATTTTTATCTTTGATAAATTTAACTTTTTTGCTTCTTACTTTATAACCGATCATTTCTAAAAAATTTAGGAATTTTGTCTGCCCCGCCGACCCTAAATCGCGCGCGGTGTAATAGTAAATTTCCTGTAGATCCGATTCTTTTAAATAATCCAAAAATTTACGAAAATCTATTTTCCACTTTAGACGTTTGTAAGAATGGTAAATATTAGAAGCGTCTATGAAAACGCTAACCCGGCCTTGAATATATTTTTTGATCATATTTCAATTGATAATTGATAATTTAAAAATTGATTGAAAATTGGTACTTGAAAATTGTTTGCCCCGCCTCGGCGGGGAAAATTTATTCTACTGCTTAATCTTCGCCCGTCTTGCCTGCTCTGTTGAAGATTAACTTCAACAGGTTACCTTTCGCCCGCCCCGCGCCTCTTTTGTCATCCTCGAAGCCGCAAGGCTATCGGGGATCCAGGGATTTCTCCTCCCTTTTTAAAGGGAGGCTTGCCCCGTAGCAATCACTTTGAATTACGAAACCCCCTTAGCGCCTCCCCTCCTTAATCAAGGAGGGGGTAGGGGGAGGTAATCTGGAATTCAATTACCCCACCTTAATCCTCCCTTTCATCAAGGGGAGGAGGAAAGACGCGTTTCGTAATTCAAGGCAATTAGTACTCTGATTTGGTATGGGGCGGACGTTGCCAAGCAGACCCTGCCGCGCTTGACATATTCTTATTAAACTCTTAAAATGAAAATATATGAAAAAATCATCTAAAACAATCTATCGTTTTCCAGTGGTCATTGAAAAAGACGAATCGGGTTATTTTATTGGAAAAGTCCCTTCTCTTAAAAGTTGCTATACTCAAGCCAAAACCTTGGCGGAATTATATAAACGACTTAAGGAAGCGACGGCTCTTTGTTTAGAAGTAAGTATATCTTATTAGACTCCTAAAATTAAAATATATGTTAACAGATTATATTTGTCAAAAATTGGCTCGGGCTCGCTATAAGGTTTTAAAAGACGGGGGTTATTTTGGCGAAATTCCCGGTCTTCAAGGCGTCTGGGCTTCGGAAAAAACTTTGGAAAAATGCCGGGCCACCCTTCAAGAAGTTTTAGAGGAATGGTTAATTTTGAAGTTGCAAGACGGCGATAAAATTCCTGATTTTCCAAATATTAAATTGAATTTGAAACAAAAGATTTATGCCTAGGGCTATTTCATGGAGAAGATTAATCCAGAATTTCAGAAAGCTCGGGTTTGAAGGTCCTCACAGCGGCGGCAGGCATCTATTTATGGAAAAAGGCGTTCTTAAAGTTCATATTCCGTCTAAACACACAGGTGATATCAGCGCCGGATTAGTCAGTGAAATTCTGCGGCAAGCAGGGATAGATAAAAAGGAATGGGATAATATCTAATTTATCGTTTAGCGCCGGTAACAGCTTTTTACCCCGTGAAATGAGCTGTTTTTTTATTTATTATCAAAGTCGGACTTCGATGCTTCGATAATCATATGATAAATCGTATGATTTATCATATGAACTGGTATTGGGTAAACCCGATTTGTCATCCTCGAAGCCGCAAGGCTATCGGGAATCCAGGGATTTCTCCTCCTCTTAAGATAAGAGGAGGCTGGGAGGAGTTATGATTGACAATTTTACATTCATAACTCACCCTAACCCTCTCTTATCTTAAGAGAGGGAATAATGCGGAAAATTAATTACCGCCTTCTATTGCTTTATCTTCACTCGCCTGGCCCAATCTGTTGAAGTTAATCTTCAACAGAGCGGCGGCGTTAACTGTACAGCCCCTTGACCCCGTATAGAGGTTCAACCGTGCCTATCAATAACCAAATAAGCGGACGATTTCGCCTACGGCCAGCTAAGCTGGCCTAACGGCTTTTTTCGTAGAAATACGAGTTTTTCAAAAACCTCTAACGGGGTTGACAAGATTTTATGGCTTGATATAATATAATTAGTTTTACAGAACGCTCTAATCAGCCTTCGGGTTGGTTGGGGCGGTTTTTTTATTTTGGCTAGCGAGGATGATGCGTAAGCATCCGCGGGGACTTTTGTGAAAAAAGATTTTTTCACAAAAGTCCCAAGGATTTACATATCATCCGAGCGAAGACAAAATACAGGGTTTTAATACCCTTTATTGCCGCCTTATTTTTTCTTTAATATCTTCAAAATAAATAACCTCGGAAGCCTCAAGTTTAAGTTCCCAAGATATGGTCTTGCGTGAAGAATAAACAATCACTTTTATGCCAGCGTCTTTTAATTTTCCAACCAAATATTGAAAATCGCTATCGCCGCTAAAAATAATGATTTCGTCTATCTTTGATTTATCCAAAAGAATGTCCGCGGCAATTTCAACGTCAAAATTAGCTTTAAAAATGTATTTTACCGTTCCGTCGCTAACTTTTATTTTCTTTAAAGGCTTGGTAAATGTGTTAAAGCCAATTGCGTTTAAATACTTTAAGTATTTTCTCATCCCTTCATCGTCTTTTTTGATTCCCACGTAATATCGCCAATCAAGCGCTTCTTTGGCTGTTTCTATCAGGCCTTTTATTTTCTGCCAATCCAAAGTCCAACCAAATTTTTTCTGGGTATAAAACATATTAGCGCCGTCAATATAAATTTTTACTTTTGGTTTGCTCATTGGGATTTGTTTAGGATTTAGAGTTTAGGATTTAGGATTTAGGATTTATCGAAGTCGGACTTCGAATGGGTGTTTGAATGGGTAATTTCTATTCTATATAGTTTCGTAAATCAAGTTCAAAGTTAAAAATTAAAAGCCCGCAATTTCAGCATTTTTTTAAAATCTTCGTTGTCCATAATTTTGAACTTTGAATTGTAACTTTTAACTTTTAACTTTTAACTAAACACTATTGCTCAATCTTCGCGCCCTGGCTCCAAGGTTATATAGCTGCAACACTTCATCCGCCGTCAACGCGCGGTTGCTTGCCCCGTTAACGCGAAGCGTTTTTACGGGGCTTGCCCCGTTAACGCGAAGCGTTTTTACGAGGTAGATGCGGACTTCGTCGATGAGGCCGTTAAAACTACAATTCCAAAAATTTCCAGTAATTGCTCCTGTCAATTTTTTCCACCCTTGCCTTATATTTTTTAACAAAATCAGCCGGCGGCTTGTATGATTTTTTGCCGCTCCACTTGAATTCATAGCCGGTTATTTCCCCGCCCGCCTCTTCCACATAATCTATTTCTTTTTGGTCATAAGTTCGCCAAAAATAAGAATTGGCAAATCGGGATTTGTCTTCATTCATTTTTTTTCTTTCCATAATGCAGAAATTTTCCCATAAAGCGCCGGTATCGCTTCGGATCTCAAGATTGTTATAATTTTCCACCAAGCTATTGCGAATTCCCAAGTCATAAAAATAAACCTTAATGGATTTTGATATTTCTTTGCGCTTATTTCTGGCAAAAGCATTAAGCTTAAAAATGACAAAGCTCTGCTCTAAAACGTCAATATATTTTTGGACCGTCAGGCGATTTATGCCGAGCGCCGCCGCCAGCTCGGAATAAGAAACTTCCTGTCCGAGCTGAAGCGCCAGCGCCGCCAGCAAATTTTTTATAATCCCCGCCTTTTTCAAGCCTGCAAATTTTAAAACATCCTTGTAAAGATAATTCGCGGCGATTTCGTTTAAGCGCTCTCTGGCCAGCTCTTCGGAAAGCCTAAACACTTCCGGATAGCTGCCAAAGCGCAGCAAATTTTCAATTTTTGATTCAATAAAAAACATATCCTTGCCGCCTTTTATTTCCTTAAGAGACAGCGGATAGAGAATATAGGTGAACGCCCGGCCGGTTAACGGCTCGGTAATCTTTTGCGACAAATCAAAGCTGGACGAACCGGTGGCGATGATCTGAATTTCCGGATAAGTATCAATAATTATTTTCAACACCCGGCCGATATTCGGTATATTCTGGGCTTCGTCCAAAACAATCAGCTTGTAATTTCCCAAAAAAGATTTTATCTTTTCAGCTTCAAGCTCATTAAGCCCCCTCTCGACTGATAATTGCTCACAGTTTAAATAACGGCTCTCGGAACCAAAATCAGATAATATCTTCTTGACAAGAGTAGTTTTCCCTACCTGTCTGGCGCCATAAATAATCACTATTTTACCCTTAAAAAACCTATCTTTTATTTTATTTTCTATTGTTCTGTTGATGTAATTTACCTGGTTAGATAAATTACTGTCTTTATTTAATTTTTCATTTATTTGATCTGGCATATTTTTTTGCGTCACCCGGCTAAATATATAAAAAATCTAACTGGGGTCTATAAATTTTACTTAAAATTAATATT
>JAHKAK010000112.1 GCA_018826025.1 Patescibacteria group bacterium | reverse complement strand
GCGCAGGATAGTTTGGGGGTTTTGTTGACAAGTATGGGGCTATACGCTATTTTTAGGACTAAGAGACTTAGTTTAAAGTAGCGCATTGATAAAGGGAGCTTAGACTTTTATAGAGTTCTTACCAATTGAAAAAGGAGGCGTTATGAAAACAGGCGAGAAGAATTTTGTGCAAAGATTTGGTATTGTAAGCAAAAAAGAAAAGACTAGCCGTTATCAGCAACATTTCAGCTCGGAGCACTTAAGAGAAATGTTTCCTGCGCCATTTTCTGAATTGTCGGAACTGTCCGAAGACAGATCGTTTCTAGTAGCGGATGTGCCGTTGCTCGCGGCAACAGTCGGAATATTCATCGATAAAGTGAAAACGGGGCTCAAGGATAAAAAAATGCCGTATGGCATTACCGATCTAACAGAGATGCCTTTTCGGTCGGGCGTAGGAGGATTTCTGTATTTGGTTTTTGTTATCGATGGCAAAATAGTCGTTATGCGGGGAGATCTGGTTGACATAAACCTTTTTGACGACAACGATATTGTCATCGGCCTGGTGAAGTTGGTTGTTTTCTGGGGGCCGCGAAAAGAGTCGCAGAAATTATTCGATGCTCTCAATCAATTTGTCGCGGAGGCAGGTTTTGACCGGATAAAGAAAGAGGCAAGTAAGATGCTGATGAAAAATAAGCAGGTTGCCAAATATTTGCCTCCGGTGTTCAAAAAGTTCTACGGCGAATAATGCATAATAATGAAAAAACAAAAACGGCCTAGGGATAAACCCCGAAGCCGTTTTATATTTGACGATATTTTGGCATCGCAGACTCTATAACGTCATCCTGAGCAAAGCGAAGGATCTTTTAGATTCTTCACCCCGCTGTTGCGGGGTTCAGAATGACGAAAGAAAGTATCAAAAAAGCCCCGAAGGACTTCTTTTAGTTTTGGAAATTTTACTTTTTCGCCATTGCCACAATTTCTTTAAAAATCTCCGGTTGGGATTGCGCCAGTTGCGAGAGAACCTTGCGGTCCAGCTCAATTTTATTTTTTTTGAGGCCGGCGATGAATCGGCTATAGGTTATACCCAATTCACGCGTGGCGGCGTTAATTTGCAAATTCCACAATCTTCTGGCGTTGCGCTTTTTTAAGCGCCGGTCAACGTAGGCGTGCACCAAGGCGTGCTTGACCGCGTCTTTGGCGGTGCGGTAGCGCTTGGAACGGCCCCACATATAGCCCTTGGCCAGTTTGAAGATTTTTTTTCTTTTTTTCTTGGCGCCCACGGCGCGCTTAACTCTTGGCATAGTAGTAGTTTGTCAGTTTATTAGCTTATCAGTTTGTCAGTCCACGGATCACGCAGATTTAAGGTTGATAAAGCGGAAGGCATCCGCTAATCCGTTAAAAATCAGCGTGAATCCGCGGTTATTATCTTGAAAGTATTTCTCTGAAAACTTTATTCTGGGCCGGCGCTAAGTTTTTAAAACCGCGTTTTTGTCTGTTTTGGTTGCCGGATTGCTTGGCGTTAAAATGATTTTGGCGGCCGGGCCGGAAAAGGATCTTGCCTTTGCTGGTCATTCTTAATCTTTTGGTGGCGAATTTTACAGTCTTGGTGCTCATAATGATTTCTCTACGAATTACTAGATACTACGAATTACGAATTGTATGCCAATTACTAATAAATTTAACTCCTCCCAACCTCCTCTTTAAAAAAGAGGAGGAGTCCCCTCTCTTTTATGAAAGAGAGGGTCGGGGTGAGTTATACTCATTCGTAATTGGTAGTAAACTGTATTCTGATAGTTACTTGCCTTTAGAAAGCAACATATAAAATCCTCGCATGTCTCGGGTTACGGGGTGGTCAATAATGATGGGAATTTTGATATAAGTTTTAAATTCTTCTAATTTTTCTTTAGCCAGATGGCCGAAGGCTTTTTCCCGGCCGCGCAAAACTATTTCAATCCGGGCGCGGTCGCCCTTGGCCAGAAATTTTTGCGCTTGCGCCGCTTTCATCTCAATGTCGTGCTTGGCGATATTAAAGCTTAGCCGGATATTTTTAACCTCTACTTTATGGGTTTTGTTCATCTCCTTGGCCTTTTTTTCTTTCTGATACTGAAATTTGCCAAAGTCAATTATTTTACAGACCGGCGGCATTGCCTTATCCGTGATTTCCACCAAATCCAAATTACGTTCATAGGCCAGGGCTAAGGCGTCTGAGGTTTTCATCACGCCCAGTTGCCCGCCTTTTTCATCCACCACGCGAACTTCCGCCGCGCGAATAAAATTATTAATGCGGGTTTGCGGCTGACGCTGTTGTTGAAAAAATGGTTTTCTAAACAAGTCTATTGGTTATTGATTAAATAATTAGCCAATTGTTTTTTAAGAAATTTTCTGCCTGAGCCGCTTTTAAGGAAGCATTCTCTTTTTTTAGCGTCAATCCTATTGATGTAGGCTTCGTAGTAAATTAATTTTACTGGTAATCTATTTTTAGTTGAAGTAACTTTTCCTTTGGAATGTTCCAAAAAGCGATTTTTTAAATCATTGGTATAGCCGAGATACCAGCCTGAATCCTTTTGGCTTTCTAATAGATATGTATAATACATTTTTACGGTGTTGCCGTAGTTCGCCTACGGCGAACTACGCGATTATCCCATGAAAATCTTGCTTAGAATTTTTTACGGGGTGCGGTGTCGCGTAAAATCCCGCTACGCGAGACCACGCGACTACCGCGTGATAAAATTTTGCCTTGCAAAATTTTATTTTACGCGGTGGAGGCGGGGAGATTGAACCCCCGTCCAGCCAAGATTCTTAAAATACTCCTACAAACTTATCCCGATTTATTTATTCGGACTGGCCGCTGTGAATCGGGCAAAAACACGGCTAGCCCTAGCCGGTAATGGTTCAATCGCAGTCCCCGGCAAGAGAGCGATCTATTCCGAAAAAATTACACCCGGGATTTGCCTATCGGAAGTCAGCAAGCCGGATGGGTTTCAGGTTATTTTATTAAGCTAAAACCGGAGCGTAAGAAGGCGAAAACGCCTGCTTAACGCTTGTCAAAAAGTTGACATTTGTTTGTTTGCTGAAAGTTTATCGAGATTTTAGCACACTCGGTTTGCGTATTTTAAGAGCAATAACTGTCGAAACTTGCGCCCCCTCAGGCTATCTAAAATCCAAAATCCGAAAATCTAAATTCTAAACAAATTTGAAATCCAAATGTTTGAATTCCCAAAACCCGTTTTGGATTTTGAATTTCAGTCATTTGATATTGTTTAGGATTTAGTGCTTTGGATTTAGGGTTTAATCTTCTGTTTTTCCTCTTAAGACCCGTTGGATACGGCGATCCGCTTCGCGGCGGCCGATGATAGCTCGCTTGTCAAAAGATTTTTTGCCCCGCGCCAGCGCGAATTCCAACTTTATTTTACCTTTGCTATTATATACTCTAATGGGCACTAAAGTCAATCCGGTTTGTTTTGATTGGCCGATTAACGAACGGATCTCGTGTTCGCGCAGTAGGAGCTTGCGAGAGCGTGTTGCCTCATAGCCCGCCGGCGTGTTCTTGGGTTGCCAGGCGGGGATATTGGCGTTTATCAGCCAAGCTTCCTCGTCTTTTAGCACAACATACGCTCCTTTCAAAGAAATGTGGCTGTCGCGAATGGATTTAACTTCTTGTCCAATCAAAACTAAACCCGCCTCGTATTTTTGGAGGAATTCGTATTCAAAACCGGCTTGTCTGTTAAAAGCGTAATCG
Organism: Patescibacteria group bacterium; assembly: GCA_018826025.1. GTDB lineage: Bacteria > Patescibacteriota > Minisyncoccia > Portnoybacterales > GWB1-42-6 > UBA8475. Next base: position 5,994 of record JAHKAK010000112.1, on the reverse strand, counting down.
GGCATAGTAAGGCCGAATTTTATTGTTCGAGCACGCCCCGCAATTGCGGGGCGTGTCGAGAACTAGCAGAAAACTTCTCGACTCGCTACGCTCGCTCGAAGAATAAGGAGCTTTATTATTTTAGCTTAAGTTTATCCTACCACAAACCTCAAAGCTTGACAAGGATAAAAATGGGTGGTATGATAGAATATCGTGAAAAAGCGGGATTGTTCTTATAAATTAACATATAGTCTAATAATTTAAGGAGGGCAATATGAGAAAAAGCATTAGGTACGGAGACGCGGAGAAGGATGTTGCCGATGAATTTTTAGTGACAAAAAGGATGAAAAAGCAAGATATCGGCGCTTCCAAAGAAGAAGTCGAGGAACTTATCGTTTCTCTGGCCGCAGTTAGGAAGGATGGCCAAAAGAGGACTTTTAATGCAATCCAGTGCCTTTTGACGAATCGTCGAATCGCTTTGGGTTTCATCGAGGGCCATAGGGTTCCTCGGAAGAAGGTGGAAAAAAAGGCGGTTGTCAAAGAGCTTTCGGTCGTCGAAAATCACGGCAACGCTGAAATGAGCGGTTTTCTTGCAGGCATAACGGCGCAAGTGAAGGCTGCCGTTGAGAAACAGCGCGAGGCCGATCAGAAAAAGATCAAGTGCCTCGAAGGAAAGCTCATCGTACGAGACAAGGAAATTGTCACACTGAAAAAACAGCGCCGGATTTTGAAGGAAGTACTTCTGTTGACCTGCCGCATCCGGCAAGAAGCTGCCACCTTGAACAAGATGGTGGAGAGCATTAAAAGAGATGAGGGAATAGATGTCTACGCTCTCGTTCAAGAAAAAGAAGATTAGTTCTTCTCACCCCACAATCAGAGGCGGAGTACCAACCGGTGTCCGCCTCTTTCTTTTTGGCTTAATTTGGCATAAAATAAGAGTAAGTATTTTATCTTTTTCCTTGTCATCTCGCACTTGATGCGGGATCCAGGCTCTGAATTTGGATCTGGATTCCCGTTTTCACGGGAATGACATCTTGGTATGATCCGCGATCAAATCCGAAAACTCCTAAATCTGCCCGACGCTATCATTGAGCAACCGGATAATAAAAGCTTTGGCGATTATTCCACCAACGCGGTTTTGAAAATGGCGAAAAGCGAAGGTAAAAATCCGCTGGCCATGGCGCAAGCGATGGTGAAAAAATTAACGTCATCGCGAGATGTTATATTTGCCAAAATTGAAGCCGCGCCGCCGGGTTTTATTAATTTTTATTTATCACCGGATTTTTTGCGTGAGCAAGTGGCGGAGATTTTAGATAAAAAAGAAAATTACGGCGCGTCGGATTTGGGTCAAAACAGAAAAGTCCAAGTTGAATTTATTTCCGCCAACCCCACCGGCCCCTTGACACTGGGCAACGGCCGAGGCGGAGTTTATGGTGATGTACTGGGTAAGATTTTAAGGACGGCTGGCTTTGATGTGACTAAGGAATATTATATAAATGATGCGGGAAATCAGATAGAAATTTTAATGGACACTATCCGAGAGGGCAAAGGTGATTATATAAAATTTATTAGAGAAAAATTTCCTAAAGATGTTATTGGATCTGATGGCAAAATTATCGTATGGGGACAAAAAGGCACCGAGGAAGCTTTAGGGGATATTTTAAAAGATATCAAAAAAACAGTTGCAAGTATGGGAATAAAATTTAATGTTTGGTTTTCCGAGAGAAAAGAGCTTCGCGAAAAAGGAAAAGTTGAGGAGATAATTAAGTGGCTTAAAGAAAAAGATTTGGCATATGAAGAAGAAGGCGCTTTGTGGTTTAAGGCGACAAAATTCGGGGATGACAAAGACAGGGTTTTAATGAAAAAAGGTAAAGATGAAAAACCGACCTATTTTGCCGTGGACTGCGCCTATCACTATAATAAATTTGTTGAACGAAAATTTGATAAAGTCATAAATATCTGGGGCGCAGACCACCATGGAGACGTAAAACGAGTGAAGGGTTTTGTTGAGGCGTTAGGATACAGAGATAAACTCGAAATAATTTTGATGCAATTTGTACGGCTTGTTCAAAATGGGAAGCCAGTAAGAATGTCAAAAAGGGAGGGGGTTTATGTTTTGGTTGATGATATCCTAAAAGAAATTACTCTCGATGCCTTTCGATTTTTTATGGCGAAGTATTCACCTGACACCCACATGGATTTTGATTTGGACTTGGCCAAAGAGCAATCGCAAAAAAATCCGGTTTATTATGTTCAATATGCGTATGCCCGCATTTGCAGTATTCTTCGGAAATCTAGTGAAAGTAGCTCCTCCCCTTTAGGGGAGGTTGGGAGGGATTTTTCTTTGTTATCGCACCCTTCCGAACTCGCCCTCATCAAGCAACTAATTCGCCTTCCCGAAATTATTGCCGACACGGCGCGGGATTATCAAGTCCATCGTTTGCCCCAGTACGCTTTGGACCTCGTCCGCAGTTTTCATAAGTTTTACGAAGACTGCAGGGTGATAGACGAAGAAAATAAAGACTTAACAGTCGCGCGCTTGGCGTTATGCGAAGCGACGAAGATTGTTTTGAAAAATACTCTTGATCTAATGGGCATCTCTGCTCCTGAAAAGATGTAATTTTGAATTCCGTCAAAGTCTGACTTTAGCAAGTTGCCCTATGAGAGAATCTAACGGCTCAACAGTAATCGCCGTTGAGCCGTTGAAAGATTATTGCCTAATCTGAAAGTTTAAAATAAACATTCTGACATTCTGCAGAATGTCAGAATGTCGTGTTGCGCGGCATGGTCTAACTCGCCCCGGTACCAGAGTATAGCTTGGTACGGGGCAAGTTATGGATAAGTAAGATAGTTTTGCCTTCCAAAAGAGCATTTTTTTGGCGGGTTTTTTTGTTGAGTAAATAGGCCAAAAATGAGCAGATTTTGAGGGGTAAATTTTTGACTCCGTAAAAATCTCCGTTTTAACGGGGTTTACTTTTAAGCTGTTTTGAGCTAAGATATGAAGGTATTGTGCAAGGGTTCTGGATTCCCGCTTTCCCTTGGCCCCGCCTTGGCGGAGCCTAGCCGTTGGCGGGGCGTGGCGCGGGAATGACAGTATAAATATTATGGATTTACCGCAAATTGAGGAAAAAATACTGAAAGTTTGGCGGAAAAAGAAGATTTTTGAGAAAAGCTTAAAGCGCAACAAGGACAAAAAGCGCTTTGTTTTCTTTGAGGGTCCGCCGACCGCCAACGGCATGCCGGGCTTGCACCATGTTGAAGCCCGCGCTTTTAAAGATGTTTTGCCGCGTTATAAAACCATGCGAGGCTTTTTAGCTGACCGCAAAGCCGGCTGGGACACGCACGGCTTGCCGGTTGAGATTGAGGTGGAAAAGGAGCTGGGGCTTAAAAGTAAAAAAGAGATTGAAAAATACGGCCTGGCTAAATTTAATGAGAAGTGCCGCGAAAGCGTTTGGAAATATAAAAATGAATGGGAAAAAATCACCGAGCGCATCGCTTTTTGGGTAGACATGAAAGACCCGTATATTACCTATGAAAACGACTATATTGAAAGCGTTTGGTGGATAGTTAAACAAATTTGGGACAAAGGTTTGCTTTATAAGGATTATAAAGTTGTACATTATTGCCCGCGGTGCGGCACGCCATTATCTTCGCATGAAGTGGCGCAGGGCTATAAGACTGTCAAGGAGGCATCTATTTATTTTAAATTGCCTATTAAAGCCGATCCGGCTTCTTTCTTTTTAGTTTGGACGACAACGCCCTGGACTTTGCCCGCTAATGTGGCGATCGCGGTTGGCGAAAATATTACGTACGTCAAAGCTAGGGTGGGCGAGGAAAAATATATTTTGGCCAAGGAGCGACTGGCGGTTTTGAACGAATCATATGAAATTGAAAGCGAGTTTTTGGGAGGCACGCTGGTGGGCCAGGAATATGAGCCGCTTTATGAAATAAAATTGGACAAACCGGGCTACAAGGTGATTCCGGCGGAATTCGTTTCCACTGAGGACGGTACGGGTATTGTGCATATTGCGCCGGCGTTTGGCGTGGAAGATATGGAAGCGGGACGCTTGCACGATTTGCCGGTTTTAATGACGGTGGATGAAGCGGGGAATTTTAAAGAAGAGGTGAAACAATGGGCGGGCCAGTTCGTTAAAGACGCCGACCCCAGCATTATCGCGGACCTGAAAAAACGCGAGTTGCTTTTCAGGGAAGAAATGTATGAGCACGAATATCCTTTTTGCTGGCGCTGCCACACGCCCTTGCTTTACTACGCCAAAACTTCCTGGTTCATTAAGATGACAGCGCTGAGAGAAGAACTTTTAGAGAACAACGCACAAATAAATTGGGTGCCGGAGCATTTAAAGGGCGGCCGGTTTGGCGAGTGGTTGAAAGAAGTTAAGGACTGGACATTATCGCGCGACCGTTTCTGGGGTACGCCGCTGCCGATTTGGGAATGCGAGAAGTGCCACGAAATAAAAGTTGTCGGCAGTGTGAAAGAATTTAAAAAGAAATTGAGGGACCTGCATAAGCCTTTTATTGACGAGGTGGTTTTTGAGTGCCCCAAGTGCGGCGGACAAATGAATAGGGTGAGCGAAGTTATGGATTGCTGGTTTGATTCCGGTTCCATGCCTTTTGCCCAGTGGCATTATCCGTTTGCCAATAAAAATAAAATTGACGACGGGGAAGCATTCCCGGCCGATTTCATTTCCGAAGGTATCGACCAAACCCGCGGCTGGTTTTATACTCTCTTGGCCATTTCTACGTTGTTGGGCAAAGGGCCGGCGTATAAAAACGTAATTTCTGTTGGACATTTGTTAGACGCCAAGGGTTTAAAAATGAGCAAGTCAAAAGGCAATATTGTTGAACCTATGGCGATTATCAGTGAATTTGGCGCCGATACCGTCAGATGGTATCTCTATACCGTTAACCAGGCCGGCGACCCCAAGCGTTTTGACATTAAAGATGTTAAGGATAAATATAACCGGTTTTTTGGCACGTTATTTAACGTTTATCTTTTTTTTAAGACTTACACCGAGAAAAGTTTCAAGCCGCAAAAATTATTCCAGCCCCAAAATATTTTGGATAAATGGATTTTATCTTTATTGAATTCTTTGATTGCCGAGGTGTCGGACGCTTTGGATAAATATGATGTGGTGGGGGCGGCTCGGGCTATTGAGAATTTTGTGGGGGAGCTTTCCAACTGGTTCGTGCGACGATCGCGCCGGCGTTTCCAGAAGCCGGAGAATAAGAGCGAGAAAAATGAGGCCAGCCAAACTCTATATTTTGTGCTGCTGACTTTGTCAAAACTCGCCGCGCCGTTCATTCCATTTTTGAGCGAAGAAATTTATTTGGGTTTGAAAAAATCCAAGATGCCAGAATCCGTGCACTTGGCTGACTGGCCGGTGGCCGATAAAAAAGCCATTAATAAATCGCTGGAAGCCAAAATGGCGCAAGCGCGGGCCATCGTAGTTTTGGCTTTGGCTGAGCGCGCCTTGGCCGGCATAAAAGTGCGCCAGCCACTGGCAGGGCTCACAATAAACAATAAACAATTAGCAATTAACAATAAGGAATTAGTGGAAATTATTAAGGACGAGATAAATGTTAAAGAAGTGATTTTTGATGAGACGCTGAAAGATCAGGTTAAGTTAGATAAAAAAATCACCAAAGAGCTCAAAGAGGAAGGCTGGGCGCGGGAGCTGACGCGGCAGATTCAGGAGATGCGCAAAGAAGCGGGGTTGACGCGCAAGGACATAATTTCCATTGCTTGGCACAGCACTGATAAATCGCTGGCCTCTTTGATGACCAATTGGGCTAAATATTTTGAGCGGGAAAATTTGGCGCAAGAAGTTATTGCTTATGATAAAAAAGCCAAGTATTTACTGGCCAAAGAAATGAAGTTGGGAGAGGGGAAGATAAGGGTGGCGATTAAGTAGTCGCTCGGCGTTCGCCGATAAAAAACGTCGTCGGCTATGCGTGATAACATAGAATCTAATTTTAGCCGCGGCTTGAAGTCTG
>JAHKAK010000111.1 GCA_018826025.1 Patescibacteria group bacterium | reverse complement strand
GGCTCGCCGGTGGCCGGCTTTAACAAGTTATTAGCCGATAACATAATTTTAGCCGCCTCGTTTTGCGCTTCGTTGGTCAATGGCAAATGTACCGCCATCTGATCGCCGTCAAAATCCGCGTTAAACGCGCGGCAAACCAGCGGATGGATTTGAATGGCCGAGCCTTCAATGAGCACGGGTTGAAAAGCCTGAATGCCCAAGCGATGAAGCGTTGGCGCGCGATTTAGCAAAATATGCTTGTCTTTTATCACTTCTTCCAAAATCGCCCAGACTTCATCGGTTTCCTCCTCAATCAAATGACCCGCCCCGCGAATATTATAGGCTAAACCCTGCTTCACGAGCTTATGAATGACAAAGGGCTTAAAAAGCTCTAACACCATGTGCTTAGGTAAACCACACTGATGAATTTTCAGCTCCGGCCCGACCACAATCACCGAACGGCCGGAATAGTCAACGCGTTTGCCCAGTAAATTCTGCCGAAAACGGCCCGGCTTGCCTTTAAGCATGTCCGCCAGCGAACGGAGCTGCCGCTTCTGTCCGGTTGAAGCCATCACTGGACCTTGTCCTCGACGAGCCGAGTTATCAATCAGCGCATCTACCGCTTCCTGCAACATGCGTCGTTCGTTGCGGCAAATAACTTCTGGCGCGTTAAGCTCCAATAATTTTTTCAAACGGTTATTACGATTAATCACGCGCCGGTACAAATCATTTAAATCAGAAGTGGCAAACCGCCCGCCGTCCAACGCCACCATCGGCCGCAAATCAGGAGGCAACACCGGCAGAACAGTCAAGATCATCCATTCCGGCCGCAAGTTGGCGCGAATCATGCCCGACACCACGCGTAAACGCTTGGTCGCTTTCTTTTGAGCTAAATCCGAGACTCGTTCTTTTTCGATCATCAACTCTTCCCTTAAAACATTCAAATCAATTTTTGATAAAGCTTTATGCAGCGCTTCGGCGCCGATCGCTGCCTCAAAAACTTGGCCGTGCTTCAGGCTTAAATCATAATAATCATTTTCCGAAATCGTCTGCAGGCTTTCCAAACTTTTCAATTCCGCTAAACTTTTGTCCCGTTGCTCTTTTAAAGCTTGCTTTTCTTGAACGCCGGTTGGACCGGATAAATTTTTTAATTTCTGTTTGTACTCTTTCTCTATTTCTCCTAAAGCATTTTTCCGCGCCGCTTCATCAACGCTGATAATCAGGTAGTTGGCGAAGTAAACTACTTTTTCTAATTCTTGCGCCGATAAACCCAAAATTAAACCGATTTTTGACGGCACGCCGCGCAAAAACCAAATATGGGAAACCGGCGAAGCTAGTTTGATATGTCCCATGCGTTCGCGCCGAACAATCGCCCGCGTCACTTCAACTCCGCATTTATCGCAAACAATACCTTTATAGCGGATGCGCCGGTATTTACCGCAATAACACTCCCAATCTTTTTCCGGACCAAAAATTTTCTCGCAAAACAACCCGTCCTTTTCCGGTTTTTGCGTCCGGTAGTTGATGGTTTCGGGCTTTGTCACTTCGCCATGGCTCCATTGTAAAATCTCCTCAGGGCTGGCGAGTTTCAATTTTATGGCCTTAAAATCGGAAACTTTGTAATTGCTCATGACTATATAAAAATGTGTTTAGACCGCGCATGCGAAAGATTTTGTCCAAATTCAGGGCGAGCCGAGCGTTGAAAAATTGTCAGCGGGACGAGAAGCGAAGCCGCGTAGAATGTCTACAGCGGCAAAGCGACCGAGTTGTCCGCGACAATTTTAGCGAAGCGAGCCCCAGAATTTTTCAAAATTTTTCGCCGCGCGGCGGTTTTTTCCGCCGCTTTTTTGCCGCCAAAAAAGCGGCAAAAGTATTATATTTTACTATTCTCTCGTCGTCTCTTTCTCCGCCATCGGCTTGCCGCCCTCTTCCGACTCTTCTTTTACTCCGATCAAATCCACATTCAGCGCCAGCGCTTTAAGCTCGGAAACCAAAACGTTAAAAGAAGCCGGAACATGAGGCGCCTTAATAGGTAAACCCCTGATAATCGCGTCATAAGCGTTAGCGCGCCCTAAAACATCGTCGGATTTAATCGTTAACACTTCCTGCAAAGTATGAGCCGCGCCATAGCCTTCCAAGGCCCACACTTCCATTTCACCGAATCGCTGACCGCCAAATTGCGCTTTTCCTCCCAACGGCTGCTGGGTAATTAACGAATATGGCCCAATGGAGCGCATGTGAATCTTATCTTCCACTAAATGGTGCAATTTCATCACGTACATATAGCCAACCGTTACTTTCTGGCCAAAAGGCTCGCCGGTCTGGCCGTCATATAAAATCATTTTGCCATCTGACGGATACCCAGCCTTTTTCAGCTCTTCCTTAATCTCTTCCTCCGTGGCGCCGTCCAGAGAAGGCGTTTGCGCCAAATACCCGAGTGAGTGCGCCGCGAGCCCCAGGTGCGTTTCCAAAATTTGCCCGATATTCATACGCGAAGCCACGCCTAACGGATTTAAAATAATATCCACTGGCGTGCCGTCGGCTAAATACGGCATCTCTTCCAATGGTAAAACTCTGGAAATCACGCCCTTGTTGCCGTGGCGTCCGGCGAGTTTGTCGCCCACCATAACTTTGCGCAATTGCGCCACTTCCACCTGAATAGTTTTAATCACGCCCACCGGCAATTTATCGCCTTTTTCGCGCGAAAAAACTTTAATGCCAATAATCCGGCCGCGTTTGCCATATGGCATGCGCAATGAAGTATCTTTGACATCACGCGCTTTTTCGCCAAAAATCGCCCGCAATAATCTTTCTTCCGCGGTCAAATCCGCTTCGCCTTTAGGGGAAATTTTACCGACTAAAATATCATTAGGCCCAACTTCCGCGCCGACCCTAACAATGCCTTCTTCGTCCAGATCCTTCAACCGTTCTTCGCCGACGTTCGGAATATCAGGCGTAGTCACTTCCGGTCCGAGTTTCGTTTCGCGCACATGACAAGAAAAATCTTCAATATGAATGGAAGTGTAGCGATCTTCCTGCAACACTCGTTCGGAAAGAATAATCGCGTCTTCAAAATTAAAACCGCGCCACGACAAAAACGCTACCAATAAATTTTGGCCTAAGGCCAGCCGGCCCTTATCAATGGACGCGCCTTCAGCCAAAATATCGCCTTTTCTAACATTTTCTCCCTTTTTAACGGCCGGGTGCTGATCAATGGAAGTAAATTGATTAGTGCGGGAAAACGTTTGCAAGGAATATCTGCTAATCTTGCCTTTGGCGCTTTTAATTGCCACGTGATCAGCATCAACTTCCGCAACAACTCCTTCTTCTTTGGCCACAATTAATTGCCCCGAGTCTAAAGCCGCTTTTTTTTCTACTCCCGTGCCAACCAACGGTGCGTCAGGCTTAATGCAGGAAACTGACTGGCGTTGCATATTAGAGCCCATCAGCGCGCGCGTGGCGTCATCGTGCTCTAAAAACGGAATCAAAGAAGTGGCCACCGAAATAAACTGCTGCGGCGAAACATCCATATAGCCAATGCGCTCGGGCTTGGTGATAGCGGCCTGGCCGTGGACCCTGGCCTCAACGCGATCATCAACAAAATGCCCGTCTTTAGTTAATGGCATACCCGCGTGGGCAATACTGAATTTTTGCTCTTCGTACGCGTTCAGATAAATCAGTTCGTTCGTCACGCGGCCATTTTTTACCTTACGGTATGGCGTTTCCAAAAAACCGAATTCATTCACTCGTGCAAACGACGCCAACGTGCCGATAAGGCCGATGTTTGGACCTTCGGGTGTCTGAATCGGACAAATCCGGCCATAATAAGTCGTGTGCACGTCGCGCACTTCAAAGCCGGCCCGTTCGCGAGTCAAACCGCCCGGCCCCATGGCCGAGATACGGCGCTTATGTTCAAGCTCCGCCAAAGGATTGACCTGATCCATAAATTGCGACAATTGCGAAGTTGTAAAAAATTCTTTCACCGCCGCCATAAACGGCCGTATATTAACCAGTTGCGCCGGCGTGATCGCGGCGACATCTAACGTAGTCATCCGGTCCTTCACAATTCTTTCAATGCGCGCCATGCCAACTCGCAATTTATTCTGCAAAAGCTCTCCCAACGCCCTTACGCGTCGATTAGCTAAATGGTCTATATCATCTGGTTGCGCGCCTGGCGTATTATTTAATTTAATAATTTCTTTAATAACTAGGACTAAATCTTCCGGCCGCAAAATTCGGTGTTCCTTATCCATGGGCACGTTCAATCCTAGTCTCAAATTAAATTTCCACCGGCCGACTTTAGCCATATCGTATCGCTCAAAATCAAAAAACATCGCCTCAATCATTTGCTGGGCGTTATCCACGGTTGCCAAGTCTCCCGGCCGCAAACGTTTATAAACTTCAATAAAACCCTCTCCCTGATTGCGCGCCGCGTCTCTTTTAATCGTCGTTTCGATGTAATGATTTTCCGGATCCGTATCCACGTCTTTGAATGTCGCCAATAAACTTTCATCGTCCGCAATGCCAAAAGCCCGCAGGAGCGAAGTCACCGGCACTTTTCTTTTTCGGTCAATTTTCACGTAGATGGTGTTGTCGTGGTCCGTCTCAAATTCCAGCCACGCGCCGCGGTTTGGAATGATTTTGGCGCCAAATAGTTTTCGGCCGCGCGCGCTGGCCGCGGTGAAAAAAGCGCCGGATGAACGGATTAACTGCGAGACTACCACGCGTTCAACGCCATTAACGATAAAGGTTCCGTGTTCCGTCATTAACGGAAATTCGCCTAAATAAATTTCCTGCTCTTTCACTTCTTGGGTCTTTCGATTGACTAATCGCAATTTAACGCGCAGCGGCGCCTCAAAAGAAACGTTTTGGCTCTTAGCTTCGGCTTCGGTATATTTAGGTTCGTCAAAATAGTAATCGCCAAAATACAAATCCAAATCCTTGCCCGACCAGTCGCGAATTGGCGAGACTTCCTCAAAAAGTTCTTTTAATCCCTTATCGCGAAACCACTTAAAAGAATCCCGTTGCAACTCAATTAAGTCCGGCAACGGCATGACATTGGGATGTTTGCCAAAAAATTTATCTTTCATCATTTAGATAATCGACGGGCTTTATTATTAAATGAGAAACGAGGAGCGCCTTTCTTTGTGCAAAGAAAGGATAATGGAGATTTTTTGCATATTCTGTCATTCCCGCCCCGTATCAAAGTACGGGGTAAACTCCAGCGGGAATCCAGAGCCTGGATCCCCCCGTATCAAGTACGGGGCAGGCTAAGGTCAAGCCCGGGATGACAAAATTATTTTGAGATAAAATCTAAAACTTAACCCCGGATTTATTTTGGCTAGTGAGGATGATGCGTTCCAAAATGGAACATATCATCCGAGCGAAGACAAAATATATGGTTTAATAACCAATATAAAGCTAAGTTCTAGATTTTATACTTTGCGTCTTTTTTGCGTTGTATTCTTTTTGCGTCAACTAGCGGCTAAACGCAAAACAAAAGCCACCCATTAACACTAACAGGGCGCTTATTCAGGCCTTATTTCTTATACATATTCAAGGCAATAAATACCTTACTTTATTTACTTATTTCCATTATATCCCTATCTTAAAATCTGTCAAGCCCATATTTCTCCCTCCTTTGTAAAAGGAGGACTCGAGGGGGAATCTCCCTCTCTTTTTTAAAGAGAGGGTTGCTTGCCTCGCCGTAGCTTTAGCGAAGGCAGGGGGTGAGTTAAGTTTGAATTCCGATATCCGATGTCCCAAAATTTACGTCATTGCGAGGAGCCCCGCCACGGCGGGGCGACGCGACAATCCCGATATATTACCGCCGTCCACGGGTTCGCCGCGTCCCTCGACTTCGCTCGGGGCTCGCGATGACAGATTTCCGGACGTCGGATGTCGCCAGATTAATTTTTTGTAGAATTTTGTAACGATTTTATTTTGTAGTTTTTTTGTAGTAATAAAAAAGCCGAGGAATTGCTTCCCCGGCCTAATGTTTTGTTATTAGTACTGCCACTTCTTTTACCTATTGGGATCGCGAGGGCCACATTCAACACCACAATAATAATTAAGCCCATCATCATCTCTTTCTTCCTGACTCGTCGGCTTCGCCGATGTCCAGAAGCCTTGAGCCGGGTCAAAGCTCGTGACAAAACACTCGACCTTCGCTTCAGAATAAAGACTCTTGACCGCGCGCCCGACACTGGCCGCGAGGGACTGGCAGACTTCCGGCGTTCGCTCCGGCTTCGTGAACAAACCGCCGATCTCGATAATGATTTCCTCTCCCAGGCCATAAGACATCAGGTCAGGCGGAAAAAGACAGGTCATGTCATTTTCATCGCGAAGGCCCAACTCCTTAACCGACGTTACCGCCCTCACAATTATTTGGTGAAGAACATTCAGGGTACGTTCGTCCTGACTAGCCGGAAGGCACCACACTTTGATTACTGGCATCGCTCACACCTCCTTTTTATTCTCCTCACGAAAGAATTCGGGTAACGATGGAAACTTCAGCTTTTACCCCTCTCTTTTCACATACATCCTCAATATCTTTTCTCAAGATTTCAAGCAACCTTTTAGGATGAACACGGAATTCTCCGTTCGAGTCCACCATCGCGGGCAAGATTGCGAAAAATTCCCGAACATCAACCCCCATGGCTTCACAAAACGAAAAGATGATTCCCATGCTATCCAAGCCGTCGTTTTCAAACTGAGTAACATTAGGCCTTGAACAACCCATCTTTTTTGCAACCTGTATCTGCGTTAACCTCTTTTGCGTCCTAAGAAACCTTAATGTCTGGCCGATTATTTTTCTAAATTTTATAACCTTATCCATCATTCATCCCTCCTTTATAAAAGATTGTTTTCACTCTTTTTCTGTTGTTTAAGGACAAAATTCTTTACTTTCACGATACTACTAAACTATATAATAGTCAAGGTTTCTTGTGTGATAAAATCAAGTCAATAAAAAGTCAACCGCTCGATTATAGCGCGTAGGGGTACCCCTATTTCTAACGGCTCAACCCGTTGAGCCGTTGAGGCATTTAAGCGAAAAACGATTTTTCATACTCAAGCTCTTAATCTCTCAAAAACTTGAGGATAAATAGCGAGCCCCTACATCCAATGTCCCAAAAATGTATTCTAATGTTCTCAAGAACACCAGAATACACACATCCAACCAGAATAGCCCCGACATTATGTCAGGGCTATTTTTTATACGCTAACGCCTCCCTATTTCTTTGGCATCAGTTTTGAGTAAATTTTATTGCTCAAAACGCCAAAGCCAACGAGGAACACCAGGAAGCCGATGAGCCAGCCGACGAATGGAATTAATTTAACAAGCGCCAGCACCAACGCCGCCAAAATAATCAACCACCAATTAATGTCCGTCTCTTTTCGTTTGAAGACGAATTTAGCTAGCAAGCCCGCCCAAAGCAGACCCGTGGTCGCCGCGCCCAGAATGATTAACGCCACATAAAAAACTCCAGCTAAGAATCCCAGAGGCAAACCGACCAGTGTTATTAAACAAATTATCGCCGCGATAGGTAAAACGATTAAGACTACAAATCCTCTAATCAATTCCCTGCCCGGCGAAGCAAACGCCGCTTCAATCATTTCTTTTGATTCCTGTTTCCAGAGATAAAACAGCAAGCAGGCTAAAATTATCGCGCCGGCCAAACCCAACAATACCCAAATAGTCATAAAGGCAAACAGGCCAAAAAATGGAGACTTACTACTCTGCGTGTTCTTTTTTACGGCTTGCTGATGAAAAGTCGTTGTGCCGAGAATGATCGCCCCATCGCTGATCTTGGCTTCTTTTTGTGAATAATAATCAAAATTATTTCGGGCCATTAATCCTTCCGCCAAATAAATCTGGCCACCCGCCATAACTAAATCGGCAGGAAACGAACCGCTCAAATTAATCACCCCGCCCACGATATACGCCTCGGCGCCAACTGTTGTGCTCGGTAGAACATTAACATTCCCACCAATCGCGACTAGCTCTCCGCCAATTGACCCACCGACCGTCACATTGCCGCCGACCACCCGCAAATCATCGCCAATTTTTCCAGTTACAATTAAAGTCCCGCCAACCACGGTCACGTCTTTAGTTACCGTGCCCATTAAGTTCACGGTGCCGCCGGCAACATATAAGTCGCCATCCACGGTACCGACAACATTCACCGTCCCACCGGCAGCATAGACATTCTCTCGCACCATTTCACCAGGGTGAACGCCCAGATTAACTACATCACCCTTGCTGAACTCCGCCGCCCCCGCCGCTATCGGCAAGATCAGCGCCAAACCCACCAACAAACCTAAGTATTTTTTCATACTTGATTGATTAATTATTATCTAAAAAATCTTATACTAACAAAATTGTCATCCCGGGCTTGACCCGGGATCCAGTATCTACTCCTCCCTTTCGTAAAGGGAGGTTGGGAGGGATTTAGTTCCTTCCTCTTATATCCCCATCCTACCATAAAAACCCCATTGATTTTTCCACAGGTTAATTTAGTTTACTTAGAATCTTTTGCTTCTCCACCGATGAAAATTTGGCTTTGTTCACGTATTCTCGCATATACGCGATAGTTTGGTCATAAGTTGGCCGGTCGACAGGATAGGGCGTAGCGTCTTTGCCGCCGTGGGCAAAGGAGTAGCGGGCGGGGTCTTCGTAAGAAGGTTTGGC
>JAHKAK010000110.1 GCA_018826025.1 Patescibacteria group bacterium | reverse complement strand
TCCTCTGTAAATAATTTATCACCCGCCCGGCACTGGCGCGGATAGATTTCCATCACCGGATTGCCCGCGGCAACACACTCTTCAAAATTCGTCACCGAATTTTTTACGCCAAACTGCCACCAAAGACCCAGGCCGGCAATGATAAGAACGACAATAATAATTGGAAGTGTTTTTTTCATATACGTATATTAATAATTAAATAAAATTTATCTGATGCCCGTATCGCAGAATAGATCGGCCTGTTGCACTACGCCCGGCTCGACCGTAATTTCTTTGGTGCCGCAGCTCGGAAAAGGAATCCTGCCCACTGCCTGCAAACCATAGAATCCGGGTGGAAGCATAACTTTATAACGGCCTTCCTTGTCTGTTCCCACTGTGCTAAACGGCGAGCTTTTAGAGCTGCCTATGGCAATAACCTGCACCGTTGCCTGGTAGGGCTTGTCCAAACAATCGGGGTCAGGCGGATCTTTCATAACTGGGCAAGTTGGCCCAAGCAAAATCTGTCCCTGCGCACCGGAATCAAACGGCAATATTCCCTCGCTCCCCTGCTGCTCGGGCACACGAAAAGTTCTGACCGCTCCTTCAAACACCTGTGTTATATCTGATTGCGGATCATAAGGAAACTGCGACAGAGTAACCACGTGCTGAACATCAGCAAAATATACATAATGCATAACCTCGCCGGCTACACCAGCCCCCTCGGTAATGACATTAAGCATCTCCAGGCCATTAATTTGCACCGGGCTGCTTTTAATAAATAACTCGTTAGTTTCGAGAAATCCATTTTTATCGAGCCACTGGTCATAACTGATAACGCCGTCAATATCGGTAAGATTATTTACGGTAATATAAAAATTCGGCCCGATAGCATAGCTTTCTGTATTGGCCGGAATTTTAAGATTTGGATTTTGGGTAAAGATAGTGCTCGGACCATTTTCATAAGAAAACCAGCCAATCGGCACATCAATAGAATAATTTACCGGATCCTTGGATTGAATGAAAGTTTCTACTTCCGGATCCATGATAATTAGCGAATGTAAAATCGCTTCAAAATCCTCCGGAGATAATTTCGCCGTATCCCAATTATAAAAAACTATTCCCGGAAATTTAGCGCTTTTTAAATTGACCAATCCAGCCAACCGGCCGGCGCCAACCCCAAGCACCGGGCCCTCGCTATCACTGCTGTAATTTCTTTCCGCTTCAAAACTTTGGTCATCAATAATCAGTATTTCTCCAAAATCTTTGCTAATAATTTTTAACGGCTGAATTTCCAGATCGGGTTTTTCTGATACAAATTTAAAATAGTATTTATCGTTTTGTTTTGAAAATCCTCTGGTATCAGTTAACAGGCCTTCCCGTCCGGCATTAAAATCATCCGTAATGCCGCCAAATTCTAAATCAGGAAATTCCGAAAAAGTCCCGGCTAATTTTTCGCCGGCTGAGCCGGCGGGCCGCTTCCCTCCCGGCATAAAAATTTCCGTTTTTCCTTCGCCAAATTCTTTCGGGTAGGCGAAAGAAATACCAAGACTTCTATCCGTGAAGGTTCTAATTTCGCGATTAAAAAGATTGGACACCTCTTCAACGAAAGTCTGCCCCTGGTGCTGACACTGGCGCGGATAGATTTCCATCACCGGATTGCCCGCGGCAACACACTCTTCAAAATTCGTCACCGAATTTTTTACGCCAAACTGCCACCAAAGGCCCAGGCCGGCAATGATAAGAACGACAATAATAATTGGAAGTATTCCTTTCATAAGTTTTATTTTAACACACCGTTTAACACACCGCCAGATTTCAATAAAATTATACCATAGAGCTTAAATTAACGGTACCTGACACCTTTTTCTCGCTTAAATTTTAAAAGGCTCTTTGTAAAGATGTTCGTTATCAAAGAGCCTTTATCTATTATGGTTTATCGCTTCCATAATTTTACTTTTCACAGAGACCGCTGTGTCATTTTCCGTTATGCCTATAACCGGAATTTCTGGATGCCTGCATTTGTGTTCCTCGAGCCACCTTCCCCCAGTCACCGAAAGAGAACAAATTCTATATCTCGTACTGTCAACATAAACAATAAAGAAATCAATTCCTTTCACAATATCCTGAAAAGAAAGATCGCTCGTCTGTAAAAAATCACGAATAATCCCCTCTTCTTTTAATTCTTGAAGAAGGAGTATTATTTTCTCCTGCCGCCTTTTTCCGACCTCGTAAGACGGCTGTTCTTGAGGAGATTGTCTTTTCTTGCGAATCTCCTCGCGAAGCCTCAAAAACTTCGTCCTTTTCAATTCCTTCACCTCCCTTTATAGAATTTTTATTCCATTTTAACGAACTGTCTTTATTTTAGAATAATTTTAGAAAATTTACAATCTTTAATATCCTTCAAGTTTTTTCAAATTTTGTGGGTAATAGAAGGTAACAAAAAGTGTCCCTTCTTCGCCGAGACTTCCGCCGTCGCTAAAGCTATGGTGGACAAGTCGGAAGGGCGAGGCAGGTATTGTTTTTAGGCCTCGTCGGGTTTCCTGGCGCATTAAAAAACATTGTTTTTGTATTTACCCATTCCCTCCTTCGTCAAGACTTCGGATGGGCAAAGCGCGCTAATTAGACAATACAGCGCGGCACGACATTCTGACATTCTGCAGAATGTCAGAATGTTTATTTTAAATCTTACCGCTGAATTTTTTACCCCGTAGCGAACGAAGTTCTGCTACTGAGTCGTGCCAGCAACTGGCTGAGGTCAGGCTTTGGCGGATTTAAAATTTATTTTACTATAAAATTATCAAATTGGTCGGATAACTCCAGCCATTTAATTTCCACCTGGTCCACTCTGGCATACTCTGTCCCGCCGGCGCGGCACCACTCAATTAATTCTTCCAAATTCTTTTCCTCGCCCTCGGCAATAATCTGAACCGTTCCATCCGGCTCGTTTTTAACGAAACCGGACAAATTTAATTCTTTGGCCTTTCTTTGACTAGAATCGCGAAAAAATACTCCCTGTACCCTGCCATGAATTTTTAAATCTACCCGTCTTTTCATAAATTTACTGCGCCGAATTTTTTACCCCGTAGTCAAATGCGAAGCGTTTGTGCTTCGTAACGTGCCCGCAACTTGCCCAAGTCAAGCTTCGGTGGATTTCAATCCATTTCTTCTTTTTATAAGCCAATTCAGGAAAAATAAAATACTAACCAGAAACGCCGGACCAAAGATGAGCGCGTACGAACTCCATGGCCGGTCAAACCCAACCTGCCAGACCCACAAAACCGCAAAGGAGAGGAAGACAACCGCTCCTATCAAATCATATTTCCAGGCCAAGATAACAACCGCGAGCAAAATTAGGGCAGGCAAAAGATGCATAAAAAGCGGAATGATTACTCCCCAGCCCTGATATTCTTCAAAAACGTCAAGCGAGAAGATGGACAAAAAAGCGATAAAAAGAAGGCTTAAAATTCGGGGGGTCCAATAAATTAATTGTTTTATTTGATTGTTCATAGTGTTTTATTATAAATTATATTTTTAAATTATTAGCAACACAATAACATCCTTACAAACTCCAGTTTTTAAGGATGTTATTGGTACATCAATGTCCTGATTCATTTTCGCGGCTGGCTGAAGTCAGACTTCAGCGGATCTTTTACCACCGCTCCAATTTCGGGATGCCTCGAGTTAGCAGCCAGGCGATAAAGCCCGGGAAGTGCATTTCTTTTAATTTACCCACGCAAAGCGTTTGCATCTGCTCCACTGTGCAGTCAGGCCAGGTAAACGCGCCGTTTTGATAGCAAAAACTGCAGTACTTCTCCGACTTGGTGCCGTCAGCATTGGTTCCTCCACCCTGCGGGTCTTTTTTCATCGGCATCCCGCAGCTTTGGCAATTCTTGTATGTTTTTTCCATATAATTTTATATTTTAATTATTTCTTTCTGATTAAAAATTTAATGCCCAGAATAAAACTTGAAACTATTCCGATGGCGAGCATCAACCAGCCAATTGGCAAAAGCGCAAAAGGCTCTACTAAAGTTCCATCTTCGGCGACCGAAGACCCGATTATATTATAGGCAATGATGCAACTAATTCCTAAAATGAACGGAATTATTGCTACCAGATAGATTTTTTTCATAGTATTATACCTTAAAAAATAAAAATGTTTTCGGACAAATTAAATAATACAAAACCGCGGAGTGCCTCAACGGCTCAACGGCGGTTCCCGTTGAGCCGTTGAGCCGTTTTAGATTTTTTCATAATACACATGCCGGCCAGTGACACCAACTTGTCTGATTTTGCTTTCCCCCTCCAGCTCATCCAAATAACGCGTCGCCGTGGCGTCGGACACAGCCAGCAACTTTTCTATATCATCATTAACCACTCGCCCATCCGGCGCCCCGTCAAAAAATCCCATAATCTGGCGTTTGTTTTCTTCTTTCTCCCGCGCTTGCCGCTCAATCAGCAATTCTTTTTCTTCAGAAGATTCCTCGGCTTTTCTTCTTCCCCGTCTCCTCCCTAAATAGGTTCCTAAAATAACCCCCGCGATTCCGATCAAAGCTAATTTTAGATAGTTCATAAATTTAGATTTTACGAATTAAAGCCAGGTTTTGGCGGATTTCAACACAATAACATCCTTACAAACTCCAGTTTTTAAGGATGTTATTGTGTTCGGCGGAATGATTCCAGGAAGCGAACGAAGGTTTTTCCGTAGGGCGACAATTTATGCTCCACGAATTTTCCTTTGTATTTTTTATCAAGTAATCCCGCCTGATAAAGCCGCCGGGTATGTTCGCCGATCGTCTTTTCATTTGCGCCAAGAGTCCTCACTATCTCTTCCAGCGTAATACCCTCCCGAGCGGCGATAGCCAGCAATATCTCAATGCGGTAATGGTTTGCCATCCCCTTCAAGTGCCGCTCCATTTGTTTTGCGGTCTTTAATTTTTTCATATCTTCATTATACACCACATCCTTACAAACTCCAGTTTTTAAGGATGTTATTATACATCTCTCCCTTGCTGGCGGAGGTGAGCTTCTGAAATAACCCCCGCGATTCCAATCAAGGCTAATTTTAGATAGTTCATAAATTTAGGTCTTGCGAGAAATGCTTGCCTGCCTCTGGGGGGACACCTTTTCCTGATCCTCTTGCTATTTTTTATGTCTATCTTTATATTCCAATATTTTATCCATTGGACAAAGTCCGTCCAAGCTTTTATGCGGAAAATAATTCCAGGCATCATTAACGATTTCCAGTATCTGATCTAATTCCTTTACGTCGCCGCCTCGATCAAAAATAGAAATAATTTTCGTTAGATCGTCATTATCTTTTTCGTAGTAAATAATATCTTTTATATGTTCGACGCTAAATGGACTGCTAATCTTTTTCAGTAACCGCAAAAATTCTCCTTCTATTTCTTCGCGTTTTTTTATAATTTCCTTCTTTTGCGATATCTTGTTCAATTTTCTTATGGAAGCAATTTCCGTTTCTTGTTCGGAGGTCAGAACTGACGCATCAGATCCATTAAGCCGTGCTTCTTCTCTAACCTCTTCCGCTTCGTCTTGTGCCAAGGCTTTTCCCGCGTAATAATACTGCAATGCCGATATTCTTAAAAATTTCTGAAATTCTTGATTTGATTTTTCTCTTTTCATTTTTTGTCTTTCTTTATCCGAATACTTCAAGAATTCCTTCTCTAATTTCTTTGCTATTTTGGCGTTATCTAATAAAAACTGATCTTCGGGCGCCAAAGAAAGCGCTCGTTCCAACCATTGCTTTCCTTCTTTGAAATCAAAATAATGGAAGTAGCTCATTGCCAAATCCATGTATGCCAACGAATTTACCAAATCCAAGCTAATCGCCTCTCTTAAATCTTTTCTACCTTCATCTAATTGCCCTAACATAACTTTAACCCATCCTAAACTTCTCAGATTTTCCGCGTTATTGGGCAATAGATGATTGGCTTTCTCAAACGCTCTTTTTGCCAAAAAAAACCTCAAACATTTCATTCTGGCGATGCCCAAAAGATAGTGCAAGTATGGATATTCCGGCGCTTTTTTCAAGGCACTCTTAATAACAATCACCGCTAATGATGACTTTCCTTGCCGGATTAAATTATCCGCTTCTTTAATTTTATTTTCCATTTTTTAATTATACTCACTACATCCTTACAAACTCCAGTTTTTAAGGATGTTATTGGTACATCAATGTTCTGATCTATTTTCGCGGCTGGCTGAAGTCGGGCTTCAACAGATCCCACTCGAAAAAAGAACACCTTTCCCTTTTTTATAACTGCAGGCTTTTAGCCATGCGATTAATTAGCATATCCAAGTCAAAGGTTTGACGTTCCTGTTCGCAGGCCGTCTTTTGAGGATCGTCGTAATTGACGCATTGCGGATAGGCTAAAGTGAAATTGAACTTGACCAACTTGTTTCCTGCCAAAAATGTGTAGGTATAATCCGTATAAACCGTTCCGGCCGCTCCCTCACTGACATTTTCAATGCAATAAACGATGCTATCCATAGTTTTTTGTATTGTCATGCCGGGGCGGCCGCCTATCCCGAGTCCGCCTTCCTGGCACGAAAATCCGCCATTATCCGCTATCAGCAGATTTGGCGGCCATTCTTGAGTGCGGATATAATTAGTCGAAGCGCCGGTGGATAAGATTGGCAAATTTTCAGGATATTTAAACGAAGCGCCATTATCGCCGTTAAATGTTCTCCAATCCGCTGTTTCCTCATCAGGAACGACTATTTTGTCGGCTGGCCGGTTAAAAATCTTTGGCCATAATATAGCTAAAGTGCCAAAAAACAAAACTGCTAAAATAATTGCCAATAAAATCTTTTTGCTGCTTGAAGAATGTTCAAAGATCATAAGCGTTTTTTTAATTATTTATATTTTACCCAACACACGACCACATCCTTACAAACTCCAGTTTTTAAGGATGTTATTATACATCTCTCCCCTGCTGGCGGAGGGGGGTTCCTAAAATAACCCCCGCGATTCCAATCAAAGCTAATTTTAGATAGTTCATAAATTTAAATCTTACGATAAATTAATGGTGGTTCACGCAGTCTGACTGCGTGAGTTTTTTTTCTGCATTATTTCTATCTTTTCTTAACTTTATAGGTCTGCCTTCTAGTGTCAATTACGTCAACATTTTTTAAAAAATTAAATTGTAAATTTTCATTAATTTTTAACTCTTTAAAATACAGCTTGCAAGCAGTTCTAACTTCTTCTAATAAAATCCTTGGATGTATTAAAATTATTTCCTGATTATTTTTAAATACTTTCGTAAGATGTAAATTATTCTTTATATTATAGCTTCCTATCTTTAAAATTAAATATTTATCTCCTAGATTATATGAATGTATCAATCCACATCTAATAATTTTGTAAAAATCCAAGGAATTATATTGAGGTAAAAACCGCTTAACAAAATCGATATAATTTTTCTTATTTAAAGAACCCCCTATTTTCCCCGTATAATATTTAGCCAAATAGTCCACACAGCAACAAAGTAAAATTACAGCGGGTACATAATGTCCGTTTTTCAACAATAAACGAATAGGGCTAAATAAATTTACACCTATTCCAGATCGGGCTTTATTTATTTTACTTCGAGAAAGCATTAATGAAGATTAACACAACAAACCATCTAATTTGATATAGCCCCGCGACAAGGACAAAAGAAATATTAAGTTAATAGAGCCTGACACCTTTTCCCTCCTATGTCACAATTTTATGCACTACCTCAGCAGATTCGTCTTGGTAACCTTTTACTTTTATTATCATCCCGAATGATTTATTTTTTGGTAGCTTTTTCCAATTTTTAGACAAATACCACACAGCGCCACTTGTTCCCCACTCGCCCAGTCCAGCAACAGCTATCCATGTCCTGTTTGGAAATGAAACAGGTCTTATTTTAATGATAAAACCATAATCATAATTATCCTTTATTGAGAATACTGTCTTGTCCCCTTTCGCTACAATAACTACGGGATCGATAGAAGTTTTAAGGTCGTAATAAATATTTTCTTTACAATTGAGCACGTCAATTGTTTTAAAATTATTATAGCCACCAATCGATAAAAATGATACATCTAATTTTTCTTTTATTTCATTATCAGAAACAAGCTTCGGAGAAGTGCCGCCAGCCTTTCCAAACGTTTCAGAAATATATTTTGCAGATTTGGTTTCAGTAAAAGATACGATCAAATTTACATTAAAAAAACCTTTGCCCCCCGGCTTATGATAAGGCCATGAAACAGGCCTACCGTCTTTTTCAAATAAAGGACGAATTTTCATTTCACCGTACACCACAAAAAAATTATCAGAAATATCTTTCCCGAATACCTTCTTAAAATCATATTTCTGATATCTCTTGAACAACCATAAAGACAACCAAGTTAAAAGTGCAACTATCGCACCACCGATGATATTAAAAATAATTTGCCCCCACCAAGTCATAAAAAATGATATTTTTTTTAGTCTAATTTAAAAACGCCTATAAATCTCTCTAAATCTTGCCGCCGAATTTCGTGCCAGCGAAGCTGACGCGCCACCTAAATTTATTTTTCTAATTTATTAATGTAATACGGAAAAACTTGTCTGAAAATATCCATTTGCGAGATTGCCCATTGGATAAGTTCATTTATCTGTTCGTTGGTCAATTTTTTAATTGGTACGGGCATTTTTTTATAAACAGCGATACGCGATCCTCGTTTTTCTGATAGTTCTTCCCAATTTAAATCAGGTATTTTGTTGTCAATTTCTTTTTGGTATTGTTTCAATTCAGCAAAATATGCCTTTACTTCATCTTTATCTTTCGTATCTATGTAAAGCTCGATGTCAAAACGATTATCGCCACGAAATGCCCAAACAAAACTAAACCCTGTTTTGCCAGCACCAAATGAAAGCCAACTATCCGGTCGCGCGGTCAAATGACGCCATTCGGGTTTCACTTTTTCGTATTCGGCAACCAAACGAGTAAAAAACTGCAAATATTTTTGGTGTCTTTCATCAATTTGCTCCGTTGCTTGTTTAACTTCTTTGCTCCATGTGTTCGGCTCAATGACTAATCTAAAACTCAAAGCTGGCTTACTTTCATCAATGGCGATTGCCGCAATTTCAACACCAAAAAAAGAAATTTCGCTTGCATTTTCATTTAGCCATTCCAATGCTTTTTGATGCTCTTCTCTGATTTTTTTTGCAACCCAAACAACATATTTTGCGCCAACTCCTGACGCATAAGTAATAATCTGGCCAAGATGAGCGTGGTCGGTTTGAGCTAATTGATTTTCGATAATAACCTTGTCTTCGGAATTGGCCTCGGTGCCAATTAAATCACAACTAAAAGTTCCGACTCCGCCCTCCCGTCTTACATCAATAATTTCAATCCCAATAGCTTCAGAAAGTTCGTTAATATTATTTTCTAACCACGGCGTAAAATCAGATGCTTCGTTTTGAAACACTTGTCGCAAATCGACTTTTTTAATTTTGCCAAGATTTTTTTTCATAGTTTATTTTATTTTTCTTTAATTCTAAACTTTCCTGATTTTACTAATTTTATGCTGTTATAATTTTTAGGATCGCTAAATTCAAATTGCCAAATAGAATAAGTATCTTTACCGCTTGCTTTATCAAAAAATAATGTAATAACTTTTTTCTTCGTTTGTTCTTGCCATTGTCTAAATGGATAGTAAAGCTGACTTATTATTGTATTTTCTGTTCCTGTACTTTTTGCTTCAATTAAAACAAAGCGCTACCTTTTTGAACCACCAACTTTTGTTGTATCTGGAATAAAATCAGATTTTGAAAATATTAAGCGCTTTTAAATCTTCGTATCTGTAAATTTCAACAATTTTATCGTTGTTCCAAACATTTAATATTTTCCCATTCCATTCTAATAAATCAAACTGTTCGCAAGTCGTTTTAAAATAAGAATATATTTTGACGTATTGAAATTGAAGGGTTTTGTAATCCATAATTTATGAAAGATATTTTTATAAAAACCAAAGCTGAAATTGCAGATAAATTTCTTTGTCGTAAAAATCCGGATATTTATCGTCTTCCCATACAAGCTCGGTAAAATTTTCAAAATCTTCATTATATCCACGACACATAACTTTAAGCCGATTGAATGAATTAAATCGCAAAATAATTTTTGCAAAAAATGGCGGTAATGGTATCTCCATATCAAAAATTAAGATTATTTTCCACGCTTACGATTTCAAATGTTTTTGTATGCCAGTCTGATAATTTATCGTAGTCCATAAACTGGACTCGTTGTTTTATCGGCACAAATGCGTTAAGCGCAAGTTTTCCGATGTACTCTTCTTTTCTCACTTTGTCTGCGACAATGAAAAAGTTGGCATTGTAGTCTTGCAACTCAACGAATTTCAGCAACGAGTTTTGAATATCTGTTGAGTGTTCAACTTCAAAAAGAACACTCGGCATCTTTCTAATATTAAACCAGCAGACGTCAACGGTTTTTGCTTTTCGCACGATGTGGTCGTAGCCAAATTGATAAAAACTTTCTTGCGAGCTAACTTCGCTTAAAATTTTACCAAGAAACTTTTTATTTTTGTCCTGACTTGGTACAAAGGTTGCGTACTTCTTCAAATTGCCTATTTCCACCAATAATCCTTGGTAATAGCTATGATTAAATAATTCTTGCTCTGATTGCGAAACTATGTCTGTGGGAAAAATCTCTTGCGGTAATTTGTCCTTATATGAACGCAATGCCCAAAGCCCAGGCTTTATCTTGAAAAAAAACCGCTCATCTTGGACTATACGACGAATGCTCGCAAAAGGCGTTTTTGTCTTCCACTCTACGCCTGGCACTTTTAAAACTTGCTGATTAAGATACCCAAGCGTCGCAAATCCGCCATTTTGTTCCATTGTTTTTATTACTGCTTCGTATTGTATCATATTATTCAAGATAAAATTAAAAAATTATTTAATCTATTACTCAAATCCCTAAGTCGCCTTTCTTTTAATCTGCTGTAAATCTTCAATTGTCGCGTCGAACGCGCCTCGTAAACCGCCAAATTTTTTTATAACCTGTTTCGCCCTCTGTTTACAATCTTGCCGCGGTGTTCCTAGCGTCAAAAGCAATTCCACTATTTCATAATCCAGAAATCCATCAAGTCCGGACTGTAAAAATCTTATTCTTAACCGTTGCCGATGCCCAGCATGAGGATATTTTGGTAAATCTTTTATTTTCATAATTATTACGAGGGTATCGGGTGCCGTTTTTGGCTTCTTCTTACCCCAATTTTACCCCTTTCCCCCTCTCCTGACAACCGTTGCCGGGAGGTTAAAAAAAGGCAAAAAAACAGGGAATAAGCCTGTTTAAATTCAACGGCTCAACGGCGAAGGCCGTTGAGCCGTTGAATTTTGAAGTCAGATTTCTAAAGATTTAAATTAAGGGCAGGGCGCAAATTCACAATTTGGGCCGGTTCGTCCGACGTAGGAGCCATCCGGACAAAGCTTGGCTTCTTCCGTGCAGGCCTGGAAAGATGGCGGCTCATCCCCCGCAACTTTGGCAAACACCACGGGAACTTCAAGCCGGTCGTCATTTTCGGGTAGGCCGGATGGATTGTCTTTGCGCAGGAAAAGCGTTCCCTTACTGCTGTTTGTTGTAAAAGTGAGCTCGGCTTCAAATGGGACAAATTCCGAAGTCATCCAGTTGCTCTTAGCGGTGGCAATGCCTTGGGCAATTATAAGTCCGTCCTGATCGGCCAGGGCGATTGGAAAACTCGCTTCAAAAAACCAAGAGCCTCGCGCTTCTCCGGTAATGGCAAGGGGACTGGAAACAAATTGATTTGGACGCGGAAAATCAATGCGGATAAGATCCATTTTTTCAAGCTCGTTTCCAATGTCTTGAGTAAAAGTTTGATTTCCGTGTCGGCATTGGCTGGGATAAGATTCCATTATCGGATTGCCGGCCTTGGCGCATTCTTCAAAATTTGTGACCGGAAGCGGCGTTTCTTTTTTTGTTAATTTCCACGCCGCGCCAAAACCCGCGATTACGATAATGGCGATGATAATTGTAAATGATTTTTTCATTTATTTAAATTAATAATTATTTAGAAATCTTTGGTCGCAATTACTGAACGAAGCTCGAACCTATTTTGAACGAAATTCTGACTGATTGTCGCGCTTCCCGCCTGCGTTGAAACTTCGGCGGACAAGTCGGGCGGGCCCCATAGCAAAGCCTTTGGCTTGCAACGTGGCAAGTAAAAAGCAAGAATTTTTGTTTACCCCGTAGTCAAATGCGAAGCATTTGTACTTCGGGGCCCGCCCTCGCTTTCCGATTTTTCCGCCGCCGAATTTCGTGCCCCGCCACTGCGGGGCACGCCGCCCATTCCTCTCAAAACTTGTCCTCGACCCGATCGGGGAGCAGGGAGTGCTGGATCTATTTCTCGAAAGAGAAGCGGGCTAAAAGGTAAGAAATTGTAGACTCGGCACCCTGGTTTAAATTAATAAATTTTTCCCCAACCCCATCATAGCACCCTCCAGTGATCCTATCGTATACAACCTGCCCAAGAACATTATCCCCCAAGAACCAGTTAAAGGCGATGTCCGCTAATTTCTGGTAATGCTTCTCGTTTGTTACCTGCCACATTACATTGAGAACTTCTACGGTGGCCGCGGTGTCCTCGGGTTGCTGGTCAAAATACTGCCTTACCCCTTCTTTGGGAAACCAGCCACTTTGACCAATAGGAATATATAGGCTGCCTTTGAAGGTATGCTTAATTAAGAAGTTGAGAGTTTTTTTAGTCACTTCAAAATATCTCTTATCTCCTGTTATTTTGTAGCCGAGAATGAGTGCTTCTGGTAGGATAGCATTTGAATATGTTAAATAATGCTCAAACCATTCCCAGTCCGACGAACGACTCTTTTCATATAAAATTATAAGTTGTTCGCAACAGGACCTTAATACAGCGAGAGTCTTGGGTTCTTTCCATTTTGCCAGCAAGCAATGGAGAGCCTTAATGTAAAAAGCGATAGCGCGAGGTGAGGAAAAAGCAATGTTTTTCTGGAAACTTTGTTCAAAGAGAGAATGGGCTTGTTTTCTAAAGCGTTTGGGGATTTGTTTGGTAATTGAAACTAAAGCCAGAGCATATAGAGCCCTGGCGCTGTAATCTTCTGAATTTTCCTGGATATTTCTTTGCTTATCAATAGCGCGGTTTGAATTGACATAATTGTCAAAATAACCATCAGGTTTAGCTACTTGATAAATAAAGTTAAGATATACGGAAGCAAGTTTTAGAGCAGAGTGAGTCCTAAATTTTTTATAATGAAGAGCGGCCACGATTAAGGCTCGGGCATTATCATCTAAGGTATATCCAGAAGAAAGATCTGGTTCGGTCAGCTTGGCAAACTGAATAATACCAAAATTATCAGTCAATTTAACCAAATGCGCCAGCTTTATAGGTGGAAGTTTTTTTTGCCCCAGGGTTAGCTCCGGCACAAATTGCGAGAAATATTTTAGGTAGGAAAGAGCAACGTTTTCCCAGATCATATGCCTGGTGCGGAAATAAGCGTTTTTACCCATCTGCAGGCGTAACTGATCATTGCCCAATAATTTAATAATGGCAGCGGTGAAAGCCGGCGGTTTTTTGAAATCAATCAATATGCCAACCTCATCGGTGATCTCTTCTTTGGCTTGGGCAAAGGCGGTAGATATTACCGGACGGCCGCTACCCAGAGCGTAAGATAAAGTGCCGGAAACAGCCTGGTTTGGATTTAAGCAGGTGGCCAGATAGACATCAGTAGCCTCTAAAAATCTAAAGAGGCCATTTAGATTAAAGTAGGTGTTGTAAAAATAAACACAGTCGCTTAAGCCAAGTTCATAAACTTTTTTAACAAGAGAGTTGCGGTATTTTTCGCCTGACTGTTCCAAAACAACAGGATGAGTGATACCAGCGACAAAGAATTGAACATTAGGGAACTTTTTTACTACTGGCGGCAAAGCATCAATCACATACTCAATCCCTTTGCCGGGACTAAGTAATCCAAAGGTTGAGAGAGTTAGTTTGCCAGCCAAGCTGAAAATAGACTTAGCATATTTACTGGTCATATAGGGTACATGATGGATTCCATGAGGAATAATTTGAATTCGATCAGGATCTAACCCGTAATCCTTTTCAAGAATCTCCTTTGAGGAGTAGGTCATAACGATTATTCCTTGCGAATATTTCATTATAGTTTGAACGACATTGCGTAATTTTTCATCTGGAGCTGGAATAACGGTGTGCAAGGTGACAACAACCGGTTTCTGAAGTTTGGCCAGAAAGAAAAGCAGGTGTGCGCCATATTCCCCTCCGAAGATACCGAATTCATGTTGAATATTAACCAGTTTTACCTCTTCAAGCTGGTTGAGCTTATGGGCAGCGTTAACATAGTCCTCTTCACGAGGCTGGCTTATCTGGAGAATTACTTTGTCAGGATAGGGGAAATGACTTGTTTCAGTAAGATTCATTGCGACAATCTTTGACTTAAGCGACGGTCCAAACATTTTATCAATCGCATTGGTAAGATCAGCAGTAAAGGTAGCTATACCGCACCGTCGCGGCGGAAAGGTGGCCAGACAAACGATCCAAGATTTTTTTTGTCCCGCCACAGCGGGATCCCGCCCTGGCGGTGACTGGTCAGTGCTCACGTCGTTAGAAATTGCTTTATTTGCTTTTGGCATTGTTTGTTGATTCATAATGTTTCTGGAATATTTTCCGTTGTTGTGTTGTAGACCCTGTTAAATAATTCATACCACCATCTAACAGCTTCTACTAAGACCTCTAATGGTGCTCATAGTTTTAAGAAGCTTTTTTGAGTTCAGTCAACAGCTCTGCGAGGTCAACAGATTTCGCGGCGATTAACTTATCAGCCGCCCCATAATAAATATAAAGTCTTTTATCTCTTACTACTGCTGCGGTAGGAAAGACAACATTATTTGTAACGCCACTTGTTTCCCAAGAAGCCTTTGGGGAAAACAGAGGTTCTTTTAATCGCCC
The DNA here is from genome assembly GCA_018826025.1 of Patescibacteria group bacterium. Lineage (GTDB taxonomy): Bacteria > Patescibacteriota > Minisyncoccia > Portnoybacterales > GWB1-42-6 > UBA8475. Next base: position 3,137 of record JAHKAK010000110.1, on the reverse strand, counting down.
TAAAACTTTTAGGGGATTTTTGAGATCAAGCAGGGCAGCGGAGGCATGATAGATCTTTCCAAAAGGGGTATCCTCCACCGCATGATAGATAATAAGCCAGCCGTCTTTTGTTTCAATGGGGGGACAACCACCGCCAATGTTGCGGTTTTCAAACCAAAAGAGAGGATCAAGCACAATAAAATCACCTAAATTCTTGAAATAGTCGCGCCAGCGGTCTTCAGTAAGTTCGGAGAAATTGTTAAAGTAAACAATTTGGATTCCGGGCAGAATACGGTGGAGAAGAGCAAATTTATGGTTGAATTTTTGGGGAAAGAGAGAAGCATCTTTTTCAAATAACAAGATGTCTTTTCCCCCTTTCTCTTTGTAAAACATCTCGAACATAGTATATCTTTCTCTGACTTTTGATTTGCGAAAAATGTCTTCCGCTTCATCGTAAGAGATTGGCGGCGAGACAAGACCCTGTTTGGTAAAATGGACAAGATCCTGGCTGGTGGCGTAGGCAATGAGAGCATTTTTACCGTCATAGGCGGTGTAGAAAAGATAGTATATTTCCTCTAAAAAAGTAATTCTTGGATCTTCTACTCCTTTTTTTTCGTAATCATATTCCGGAAAAAGAACCGGCTCCTTCAGTCTTTTTACAATTTTATTATCTTTCAACTGGCAGTAGCCTATGGAAGAAACGTCACGGTGGTTAGTTGCCCGATAAAACATGTGGGTAATACCACCCACTTGAATGCAGGCCGGGTTTAAAACACTCTTATTTTCAAATTCAAGATTTGTTTTCTTTAAAATTATTCCCTCGTTTTTAACTGTGATCATAATTTAATTCCTTAATTGGTTAGACTTTTATTCACATCTTACCCCGTAATTGATAACCGGTTAATTCATCCAAGCCAACCCCAAGAGCTTTCGCAATTTTATTTAGTGTATCAAGCGTTGGGTTTATATTCTCGCCCTGCTCAATTTTCAAAATGTCTGAATTGGTCATGATGCCGGGAATCGCCCTGTACCAGAACCCCGAAGCAGAACAAATTCGCTACGGGGTAAGTAAATTCGGTACGGGGTAAAAACTCCGACTACATGCTCCTTCACCCCGCCAAATTTTTTCTGTCGGGCCGCGGAGATTCGAACTCCGACTAAGTGCTCCCAAAGCACTCGTGCTAGCCGTTACACTACGGCCCGTAGGTTGATTTCATATGCGTTTTAACATTTTTGTCAAAAATGATTCTAATTTAAGATATATAGATTTATCGGAGTATCTAACTTTGCAAGTTCCCTTATTTTTTCCAATCTTGTTGCCCGTAGGTCTGATTATGGTTTTTGTAAATCTTGCTCGGGGAATGTTTATGATTTTTGACCAATAATTTTCTATATTTTCTTTATTGTCTCCTTGGTGTATTTGTAGCTGGGCTTTAAGACGCGTTTCATCAATTCCTATATCTTTTCTTAAAAATTTTAAAAATAACTTTATTATTTCTGGATTTGTATTGGTGACGTCAACATTCCGAACCCAGGTATTCTTCCAGCGTTTATCAAGATAGGATTTTGTGCCTTCTGTCCACCAGATTGTTAATCCGATAATTTGTCTTTTATTATATTTCATATAGCAAATGATAATATATCACATGCTATTTAGCAAGTGAATAAACCCTCAAAAGCATTTGCGCTAGCCGTTGCACTATGGCTCGGAAATCATAGGAGGGCAGTTACCGCGCTACATCCGAGTTTTTAGCTGAGAACACCTCTATTTTATCCTAGAGAAGTTTTTTAGCAAACTATTGACATGTCATTTAACTTGTGCTATACTCATATATTCCCCAATTGAGGGGATTTTTTGTTGGGCGAGTATAAGCCCAAACAGCGATAAAAGCCTTAATTTAAGCCTATTTTGGCTAAGAGGAGGGCAAATAGGCGTAAGATTATGACTAAACTTATCAATTTAGTAAAAAATACTCTCTATATAAAGATAGGTAATATAAAGTTAAGCAATCCGCGGCAGTTTATGGCGATGATTGGAATGATGGGCGGTTTATTGTCTCCTTTGGCCATGGCTCAGATCCCGACGGCCTTGGCGGACGAAGGAGCGGTTAATGGCGACAGGGCGTTTTTAACGGTGCAAGCTGTAACCTTGGATGAAAAAAACAGCAATGATATAATGTGGCAAGATAATATTTTCGCGGCAATTAGCCAGCGCGGCTTAGCGGCCAGCGCCCCAGTTAAAACAACGGTTGAAACTCAAGGCCGGGTGGTGATTGTGACCGCTTACTCTTCAACGCCCGACCAGACTGATAGCTCCCCTTTCATCACGGCCAACGGTTCGCGCGTGCGCGACGGCATTGTGGCCGCTAACTTTTTGCCTTTTGGCACGAAAGTAAAATTTCCGGAGTACTCGGGCGATAAAATTTACACGGTTCAAGACCGCATGGCCAAAAAGAACAGCCATAAAATTGACATTTGGATGCCGACTCGCCACGCGGCGCTGGACTTTGGCGTGAAAAAACTGGCGTATGAGGTGGTGGAGTAAGGCGGTGATAAGTGATAAGTGAAAATAGACAGAAAGCAAAAACCGTCCTTCGATAAAACTCGGGACGGTTTTTGCTTTGGGGATAAAATAAAGGGCTAAACTATTTTAATAGCAGTTTAATTTTAGCGATGATTTCGTTGGGGGTTAGATGCGCCTTGATTAAAAAATCAACCGCGCCCAAGCTTAGAACCCGCTCCACCTCTTCTTGCTGGCTAAGGTTAGATAAGACAATGACCGGAATTTTCTGAATGGCCGGGTCGGCTTTTAGCTTAGCCAAAACATCAAAACCGTCAAGGCCGGGCAGGATCAGGTCCAGCAAAATTAAATCCGGCGCGCTTTCTTTAGTTTTAATGATGCCGCTTTCCCCGTCCAGCGCCTCAATTACTTCGTAGTCTTCGGCCACCAATTTTTTGGCGATCAGATCCCGTAAAAATTTATCGTCTTCAATGAGCAGAATTTTTTGATTTGCCCCATTGGGGGTTTCATTTTTTTCATCTGGCATAGGCTTAGTTCCCGCTGAGTTAATGTTCGCCAACGGGACGGTTAAAGGTTAATTGCCGATTTGTTTGATAACTTTTTCGACAACTTCTTGGGGATTGAAATTAGCCTTAAT
>JAHKAK010000109.1 GCA_018826025.1 Patescibacteria group bacterium | reverse complement strand
CTATATTGTGATAATCGTGGACGAGCTGGCGGATTTGATGGCTTCCCATGGCCGGGAAGTTGAAGCCACGGTGGTGAGATTGGCGCAAATGTCGCGCGCGGTGGGGATTCATTTGGTGCTGGCGACCCAGCGGCCTTCAGTTGAAGTTATCACCGGTTTAATTAAAGCCAACATTACTTCGCGCGTGGCGTTTCAGGTGGCGTCCCAGATTGATTCGCGCACGATTTTGGACGGTGCTGGCGCCGATAAATTATTAGGAAACGGAGATATGTTGTTTTTATCGGGAGACGTGGCTAAACCTCGCCGGGTACAGGGAACCTTTGTGGCCGACAAGGAAGTAAAAAAAGTGGTGGAATTTTTGGCCAAGCAAAACACGGCTGCGGATTTTACTAACGATATAACTCAAGCGCGCACTGCCCAGGGAGCGATTTTTGGCGGCGGCAGTGACTCTTCGGGTGATGATGATTTATATAATGAAGCCAGAAAAGTGGTTATCCAAAGCGGCAAGGCCTCAGCTTCGCTCTTGCAGCGGCGTCTACGCGTGGGCTATGCCAGAGCGGCGCGACTTCTAGATATGCTGGAAGATAATGGGATGGTTGGTCCGGGCGACGGCGCCAAACCGCGGGACGTTTTGGTGAGCAGTGATATTCCGGGCAATCCCAAGGTTAGGGAGGAGGAGGACGAGGTGCTGGGAGGATATTAGGGGAAATTTAAAATGTAAAAGTCAAAGTTAAAAATGACAACTCTGTTGTCATCCTGAGCGAAGCGAAGGATCTAGATCCTTCGGGCTTTGCCCTCAGGACGACACTTTGTGTCGATTTTACATTTTGATTTTTTAATTTTAAATTTTTTATCATGGTTTTTACTGCTAAATCCGTTGAGGATTTGCCGAGTTTCGGCGCCAAATTGAAAAAAATCAGAGAGGAGGCTGGTTTGACAAAAGAAAAAGTCAGCCAGCTTTTAAGTTTGCCGGTCAAATACATTGATTATTTAGAAAGAGAAGAAATAGAAAAATTGCCGGCCGACGTTTATACGGAAGGCTTTTTGCGCAAGTACGCCAAGCTCTTGGAGATAGACGAAAAATTATTAGTTTCAGAATATAAAAAAGAAGCCCGCATCGCGAGCCACTTAAAAAATCAAGCGCACCAACCCCTACCGATTTTGCGTTCGCGTAAGTTCATTGTCACTCCAAAAACTGTAAGCTGGAGCTTAGGTATTATTGTCATAGTTTTTATTATCGGTTATTTTTTTTATCAACTTAATTTTTTATTAAGTTCGCCCCGCCTGACTATTTTAGAGCCTGCCCAAAACGATTTTGTAGTGGCTGAAAGCATTATAATTTTTAAGGGCCAAACCGAACCGGGCACTAAATTGACAATCAATGGCCAGCAAGGCTATATTGATAAAGACGGAAACTTTGAGCAGACCATCGGTTTGGTGACTGGCTTAAATATAATTAAGGTTGAAGCAATAAATCGATTTGGGAAATCAAACTTGGAAGTGAAGAGGATCATGTTAAAATAGTCGCTCGGGTTTGATTTTTGAAATTATAAAATACTTTTGCCGCTTTTTTGACGGCAAAAAAGCGGCGGAAAAAACCGCCGCGCGGCGATAAAATTTTGATAAATTCGGATTCGTTTCGCTAAAATTGCTATCCACAACGCCCCGACCTGTGGTCGGGGCCCCACCACAGCACGCAATTTTAGGCGCTCAACTCATCGCGAATTTATGACAAAATTTTTCGCATGCGCGGACTAAATTAATAATTAGAGAAATACTATGACCAAACAACCAGACAGCGAACAGACAGAGAAAAATAAAGCGCTGGCGACGGCGATTGATGAAATTAAGGAAAAATTTGGCGAAGGGTCAATTATGAAATTGGGCGAGGCCGAAAAAGTGAACGTGGACGCGATTCCAACCGGCTCTATTTCTTTAGATTTAGCTCTGGGAGTTGGCGGATTCCCTAAAGGCAGGGTAATTGAGGTGTATGGGCCAGAATCCAGCGGAAAAACGACCCTGGCGCTTCATACCGTGGCTCAAGCGCAAAAACGCGGAGGTCTTTGCGCGTTCGTGGATGCGGAGCATGCCCTGGATCCGGAATACGCCAAACGTATCGGTGTTAAAATTGATGATTTATTGATCTCCCAGCCAGACACAGGCGAGCAGGCCTTGGATATTGTGGAAAGTCTGGTGCGTTCGGCCGCCATTGATCTTATTGTGGTAGACTCAGTGGCCGCCTTGACCCCGCGCGCGGAAATTGAAGGCGAAATGGGACAACAGCATATGGGATTGCAAGCACGGTTAATGAGCCAAGCCTTGCGCAAGCTCACGGCAATTGTGGCCAAATCCGGCACGAGCGTGATGTTTATCAACCAAATCCGCCTGAAAATCGGCATAGTGTTTGGCAATCCGGAAGAGACGCCTGGCGGCAAAGCGCTGAAATTTTATTCGTCCGTTCGCGTGGATATCCGCCGTACCGCGCAAATCAAGCAGGGCGACAATATTATTGGCAATCGCGTAAAAGTGAAAGTCGTGAAAAACAAAGTTGCTGCGCCATTTAGAACTGCGGAGTTTGATATTATGTATAATAAAGGTATCTCGTATCAAGGCGACGTTATCAACACGGGCGTTAAATATGGCGTGGTTAATAAAGGCGGCGCTTGGTTTAATTATGGTGATACGAAACTGGGCCAAGGCATGGAAGCATCCAAAGCGTATCTGATTGAAAATCCTAAAATCACGATGGAAATAGTGAAAAGAATCAAAGAAGAGGCGGGGAAAGAAAACATTTACGCGTAGAGTTGTTTAACAATAAAATAACCGAAAGAAAGTTATTCTTATAACCGGATAAATAAATCGAGAAGGAGGTATAGACTATGAAAGATAGAGAGGTTAAAAAACCGGCGAGTTTGGCGATTTTAGAAAAAGTTGAAGAATACTCGGAGAAAGCCATTAAGATAAACAAGATACAACCTGAAGAGAGTGCTTTCGATATCGCCGCTGATACGTTGCGGATATATGATCTCTTAGCAGAAGTTTTTATTGAGACACTCAAAGAGTCGGAAATCCCGGAAGAATTTGAAGACGAAATCACGGGGCGCCTTAGTAAAGTTATGGCCTTGATCACCGAGGAGGCTTCTTTAGAGAGATTAAAGAAAAGCTTAAAACAATTAAGGACAAATTTGGAAAGTCGACATATCTGCGGAAAATGCGGCAAGACAAGTGAAATTTTGCCAACAGAGAACCCGAATTTTAGGTGTCCAGCTTGCGGTTACGAGACGCAACTTTTACTTCGACGCGAGCTTGTGGATTTGGATGATCCGGTGGAAGGACCGATAGCCCTTAAAATCGCCGGTATAAGTCTAAGAAAAGAAAACTGAATAAAAATTATAAAAGCCCGCTGAGACATAAGTCTTAGGGGCTTTTTCTTTTGGAGAAAATTGTATTGTCTAATTCGCGCGAATTAATTGGTACCATTTTTGTGCTATAGCATAAAGTTGGTACGTTGAGAGGCGTACGTTCTGTGGGGATTTAGCTTTTAGGTAAATACAGAAAAATAAAAAAACCGCTTCTGGGAACAGAGCGGTTTTTTAGTGAGAGAAGATTATTTAGAGGTGAATGGCAAAAGCGCCATGAAACGGGCGCGTTTGATGGCGGTGGCTAAGATTCGTTGATGTTTGGTGCAGGTGCCGGTGCGGCGGGGTGGTAGGATTTTTCCCTGGCCACTCAAAAAATTACGCAGCAATTGCGTGTTTTTATAATCAAGTTCATTGATATTTTCGGTGCAGAAATAGCAGGATTTTTGCATATTTCCTCGCGAATTACGAATTTTATCGAATTACGAATATTCGTAATTCGTTTGGATTCGTAATTTGTAGGGTTAAAATGGTATATCCTTAACATTAACTCCGCTTTGTTCTTCGTCGTTGCCAAAATTTAGGGTTTCGTCTGCGTCAATCACGGGAATTTGTTCTTCAGCTGGTGCGGTCGGAGAAGCCGGAGCGGACGTTGGCGTGCCGCTGTCGGCACCACTACTGCGCGGACCAAGCTGCATATTTTCCATAATAATTTCGGTGCGATAGCGCTTAGAGCCGTCTTGCGCTTGCCAGGAGCGAGTTTGGATTCTACCTTCAACTAAAACCAGCTTGCCTTTATTTAAATACCGGCTGCAAATTTCTGCCAGCTTCCCGAACGCCACGACATTATGGAATTCAGCGGTTTGCTGTTTTTGGCCGGATTTATCAGTATAAAATCGGTTGGTGGCCACGCCAAAGTTGGCGACTGGCTGGCCTGAAGGCAGGGTTTTTAATTCAATGTCTTTGGTAACATTGCCCAAGACAATGGCTTTGTTGAAATTCATACTTGTAGAGGCAAATTTACGCAAGGCATAAACGCAACTTTACGCAAATTTTGCGTTTATTTTTGCGTGTATTTCGTTTGCGTTTTTTTGCTTCTATTTTAGCAGTTCTTCTAATTTTTTATCTAATTCTTCAATTTTTACTTTTTCGCCTTTGTGGGAAATTTCTTCGGCGGGCAAAGCGATGACTGTTGGTTTGATCCGCGCCGGGCGCTTGGCTGGCCGGCTGGCCTTCTGCGTTAAAATCAGATGGCGTAAAATGTCGGTATTTAAATCCAGGAATTTTTTTAATTCATCCATTTTTTCCGGTTCAGCTGAAAACTCGGCGATAACATAAGAGCCGGCGGCTTGTTTTTTTATCGGGTAGCTTAACTTTTTCTTTTCGCCGATATACTCTTTTTTAACTTTTCCGCCTAAATTGTCAGCAATAAAAGCGCTGACCTTGGCGGCCACGGTATTAGTATTTAAAGCCAGGGGGCTGATGATATAGGTTAGTTCGTACATAAGAAATGTAAAATGCAAATATCAAAATGAAAAATGACAATGTAAGGTTCAAAATTTATAAATACATCCCGCAGCTGCGGGATACCTTAATTTTACATTTTGAGATTTAAATTTTTAATTTGTTTTGAATTCCACCACATCCCCATCCTTGACCACGTATTCTTTGCCCTCGGTGCGCAGCAAGCCTTTTTCGCGGGCTTGCGCCCAGGAGCCGGCCTTCAGCAAATCTTTCCAAAAAACAACATCCGCCCGAATAAATCCCTTTTCAAAATCGGAATGGATTTTGCCGGCGGCTTGGGGAGCTCGGGTTCCTATGGTTATAGTCCAAGCGCGAGTTTCATCCTCGCCCGTGGTTAGGAATGTATCAAGTCCAAGTAGAGTATAGCAGGCAGAAATCAGTTCGTCAATGCTGTTTTTGGGGTGGGGCAGGGCCTGGCGCATTTCTTCAGCCACCTCATTATCAAGCTCGGAAAGCTCATTTTCCAGCCGGACGTCTATCTCTAGGGCAGGTTTAATATGGGCGGGATAGGCCAGCACCGCCTTATTGGATGAGCAATTAATGATATATAAAACGGGTTTGGCGCTTAGCAGATTCAAAGCGGTTAAAAGCTCTTTTTCTTTTTCACTAACTTCAAAATCTTTGGTGGGCTGGCCTTGTTCTAAAAAAGGAATCAGGCGCGTTAACATGGCGTGTTCAATAGTCGTGTCTTTATCCCCGCCTTTCATGTTTTTTTCTACCTTGGGCAAATGTTTTTTTAGAGTGTCCAGGTCTTTTAAAATTAACTCCAACGCAATAATCTCAATGTCGTCTTTGGGCTTGGGTTCGCCGGAGACATGGATAACGCTGGCATCGCTGAAAGCGCGCACAACCTGCACAATGGCATCAGCTTCGCGGATATTAGCTAAAAATTGATTGCCCAGCCCCTCGCCTTGGCTGGCGCCTTTTACCAAACCGGCAATATCTGTGAATTGAATAGCTGTTGGCACGATTTTGGCGGAATTGGACATCTTGGCTAATTTGGCCAAGCGAACATCGGGCACCTCAACAATGCCAATATTTGGTTCAATAGTGCAGAAAGGATAATTTTGAATGTCAACAGAGCGCTTGGTGAGCGCTTTAAATAAAGTTGACTTACCGACGTTTGGCAGGCCGACGATTCCGATGGAAAGCATAATAAAAATTTAAAATGTAAATCTCAAAATGAAAAATGACAATTTAAAATGCAAAATTTATAAAATCCATCCCGCGGCTGCGGGATACCTTAATTTTATATTTTGATTTTTTAATTTTTGAATTTACCTATTTATGCTATAATAAACAATAATATTTGTCTACTTGTTACCAGAATGATTAATTCTAATATATTTAAGGCCTACGATATCCGAGGGGTGTATCCTGACGAAATCAACGAGGACGCGGTTTATAAAATCGGTCTGGCTTTTTTGGAATTTTTAAGTAAAAAAGGCGGATTAAATAACCAGCAGATTATTATCGGCCGAGATATGCGCCTTTCTTCGGATGATTTATTTGACGCTTTAGCGCAGGCGCTGGTTAGCCAATCCTTTGATGTTATTGATATTGGCCGCATCAGCACTTCGTTTTTTTATTGGGCGTTAATTTCTCAAAAGGCGGCCGGCGGAATAATGATAACGGCTTCCCATAATCCCGCCCAATACAATGGCTTAAAGCTTTATGGCGAAGGCGGCTTTCCTATTGGGGCGACCAGCGGCCTGGAAGAAATCAGGGAACTGGCGCTAAAAGATAAAACAATTTCTATCGCCACCGCACTCGGCCGAATTCAAGAGAAAAACCTGTGGCCAGAATATACGGAGTTTATAAAGAGTAAGGTTGATTTAAGCCGAATAAAACCGTTAAAGATTATCGCGGATTGCGGCAATGGCATGATGGGGCCGGAGATAAAAAAAATAATCGGGGATTTGCCTGTTGAAATTGAAATTTTATTTGGCGAACCGGATGGCAGCTTTCCTAACCACGAAGCTGACCCGGTTAAAGAAGAAAATTTAATTGATTTAAAAAAGGCGATAAAGACCAAGGGGGCGGATTTGGGTGTGGCTTTTGACGGGGACGGAGACCGGATTTGCTTTATAGACGAGGCGGGCGAGAGCGTTAGAGGGGATTTTATCACAGCTTTAATCGCGCAAGACCTTTTAAAAAAATCTCCCGGGCAGAAGATATTTTATGAGACGCGCAGCAGCCGCGCCGTGCCCGAGGCGATTAAAGCGGCGGGCGGCGTTGCGGTGCTGGGCCGAGCCGGCCACACGCTGATAAAAACTCAAATGCGGCAAGAGGATATTTTATTTGGCGGCGAGCTTTCCGGCCACTATTTTTATCGGGATTTGGGCTTTGTTGAAAATTCATTTATTACTATGTTAAAAGTCTGGGAAATTTTAAGTAGCCAGCAGCAGCTTTTTTCTGTTCTTTGCGCGCCGTTGAAAAAATATTTTAATTCGGGTGAAATTAATTTTAAGGTCGCGGACGCGGATAAGACGTTGGCTGGCATTGAGCTTCATTTCAGCGGCGCGCCGATTAAAAAAATAGACGGCTTGACCGTTGAATATCCGGACTGGTGGTTTAATTTACGCAAGTCCAACACTGAACCCTTGGTGCGGCTGAATTTGGAAGCAAATAGCGCCTCGCTTTTGGAAGAAAAGAAGCGGGAAGTGATTGGATCGATAGAATAATAATACTTTCAACCCATTTTAACTTTATATGCATACGCATATAAAGTTAAAATGGGATTTTTTAAAAAATTTTTAAGTACTTATTAATACTGCCTATGCAGGATAGATAAATAATTGGATTAAATTAATCTGCTGACATCCGATATTCTGAAATTAAAATTCTTCAATATTTGGGACAGCGGACGTCACGTCGATAAATTAAAAAAGGCCGCGGTGCATACCGGGCCTTTTGTTATGGGAAAAAACTATTGTGGTAAGGGGAGAGAAAGCCTTGCTTTGCCTGGAGGCATGACATTTTCGCGTCGAGCGCGCCTGCGGAGATAGTTAGCGGCCGCCAAGACAAGGGCGACGATTAATAGTGAAATCAGAATCTTTGCGTTCATGGTAGACTCCTTTCCTTCGTGATTTTTTTGGCCTTAGAACTTCTCCTTAAACCAGTTAGAATTCCGTCTCGACCCAGAAAAAGCAGGTTAGGGAAGATAATGAAGACGAGCACCAAGGCTACCGCTAAAACAATAAGAATAATTTTCATAGCGACCTCCTATGTTCTTTTGTCTCGGGAAACATTTCCTCATCCATATTTTTTATCACTGGACGAGTGAGGATATAAAGAATACCGATAATAACAATAACAGAAAGAAGAATAATTAAATTTGGCCACGCCGCCGCCATTATAAATCACCTCCTTTTATAAAAGAATAGAAAGAACTTTTTGTTTTGATTTCACGCCCAAGCCTTGTATTCTTATACAAGGAGGGAATTCAGGTAATACCTCGTAAATCTCGCCAAGGCGGGACGCGCCGCTCTACGCGGAACGAGAAGTGAACTAATATTTTATTGGCAGGACTTGTTTCTCTTCGCTAATTAAACTTCAATTAATACCGGCAAAACCATCGGCCGACGTTCGGTTTTAGTATACAGGAACTGGCCGATTTTGTCACGGATTTGATCTTTGACGTAATCTTCGTCAAATTGGCCTTTACTGCCGGTGGCGCGATGCACGATGTCTTTAACTTTTTGTCGCACTTGATAAAGCAATTCTTTAGACTCGCGCATATAAATGAAACCGCGCGAGATAATATCCGGACTGTTGCGAACCTGGCCGGTTTGTTTGTCCAAGGTGACGATAACCACGAACATGCCATCTTGCGCCATAGCTTGGCGGTCGCGCAAAACAACTTGGCCAATATCGCCAATACCCAGACCATCGACAAAGACATAGCTGGTTGGAACTTTTTCAGCGTGGAGCTTGGGTTCGCCTTGTTTTGAAATTTCCAGCACAGAACCATTGTCCAAAATGAAAACATTAGCCTTATGCATACCCACTCCCATTGCTAGCTTGCCAGCTTCCTTGAGCATATAGTGGTTGGCGTAGGTTGGCAGAAAAAAATCCGGCTTAATCTGTTGTATTATCTCTTTGATATTTTGCGCGTTGCAGTGGCCGCTGGTATGAACATCCATAATATCGCTATGGATGACATTATCGCATTGGCGGTACAAATTATCTTTTAGGCGTTGAATGGTGCGCTCGTTCCCGGGTATGACCGAAGAAGAGAAAATAATCGTGTCTTGTTTGCGCACTTTAATAGAACGATGGTCGCCGGCCACAATGCGAGATAACACCGCATTGCCCTCGCCTTGCGCGCCGGTGCAAATGACGATGATTTTATTGTCCGGATATTTGTGGAGATCGTTGACGGTAATTAGCGTGTCGCGGTCAATTTTGATGTAGCCCAGTTCCTTGGCAATCTCCACGTTCATTTTCATGCTGAAGCCGTCCAGAGCCACTTTTTTGCCAATGGTTCTGGCGTATTCCAAAATATGCCCCACGCGCCGGATTTGCGAGGAAAAAGTGCCAATGATGACTTTGCCCGTGGCAACGCGAATCAGTTTTTCCAAACTCGCGTACATTTCTTTTTCCGTGGTGTGATTGGGACGGGTATCAATCGCGCCCAGGCCCTCCAGCATTAGGATTTTGGGGCTGGGCAAACGTGATAAGTGTTCATAGGATAAAACCTGGCCGCTGATTGGGTCTTTGTCCATGGTCCAGTCGCCCGGATGGAGAACTGTGGCTGAAGGCGTCTGTAAAATCACGCCGACCGCGTCCATAATGGAGTGTTCAACGTCAAAGAAACTTAAATTAAAATTGCCCAATCGTATTTTATCTTGCACGGACTTTATCGGAATGATCTCTAATCTTTTAGCGGAATCTTTGGCGTAGTCTTCCAGCCGCTTTTTAATTAAAGCAATAGTTAAGTCGCGGCCGATTATTGGCGGATAATTTAATTTATCCAGCAAAATGGGAGCGGCGCCGATATGGTCTAAGTGGCCATGGCTGAAAACTACCGCGCGAATATTTTTTTCCTTGCCTTGAAGGTAGGCGATATTGGGAATGATATAGTCAATTCCCGGCATATCTTCTTCTGGAAATTGCATACCCATATCCAAAATTACGATATCTTTGCCATATTCAAAGATAGTCATGTTGCGGCCGACTTCTTCTTGGCCGCCCAGAGGAATAATTTTCAGGGTATTTTCACCCCGATTTTGGTATTCGTTTATTGCTTTTGGCTGGAAGCCGCGTTTGGCGCGGTTGACGCCAGAATAACCCCTCCTTTTTTGGACAGGTTTTGTGTTATAGTTGCGAACCCGAAGCTTGACGGATCGGCGAGGCGTAGTTGTTTGAATCATAGTTAATTTAAAGTGTAAAAATCAAAATGAAAAATGACAGTTCAAAATTTAAAATCATCAGAAATTTACTTCGTAAATTTCTGATACCTAAATTTTACATTTTGAGATTTACATTTTTAATTTTTTAGTGTGGGGACGGAGAGACTTGAACTCTCACGGTAGTGATACCACTAGCTCCCTTGCCCCGTTAGAAGTTTTTAATAAAACTTGAATTATTATAAAACAAAGCCGTAGGCGAAATCGCAAAATTATTTGAAGGGGAACGAAGTTTAGCTGAACTTCTATACGGGGTGAACTAGCGCGCCCCGTATAAATTTTGCCTGTGCCGAAGGAGGGACTTGAACCCTCATGGGCTTGCGCCCACAGCGCCCTGAACGCTGCGTGTCTGCCAGTTCCACCACTTCGGCAAAATTTTGACGGGGCAAGTCTGCCAACTGCGCCCCGCGTAAAGCGGCGTGTCCCGCCTTGGCGGGATTTACGCCGTGGCACGCCGTAGGCGGCTTTACGGGGTTTCACCACTCGCCCTTGGTAAATTTTACTTCCTCGTACCCCGATGACTACGGGGGTTTACGAGTTCTAAATTATGCCTTTTAGTCCGTTATTTCAAATCTTTTAGTTTTGCCCGGATAAATTTAAGTATCTAACAGGCCCAGAAATATAGATAGACAAAGAAAGCATAATTTAAAACTCGCCTGGAACAGACGCAATACGAAGATAAAACAGGTATTAGGCCCGAGAGCGGGCTTTATTGAACGGTATTATGACCTTACCCCAGCACCAAAGCGCCCTCCAAGTTGGGTAAAAAATACGTTTTATTGAGGCGCTTGGTGCGGGGGGCAGGGCGCCGAGAGAGTTAATCAATAATAGAAGTGTATCACAGAACAGATTAAAAGTCAAGCCCGTACAGAGATTCAGTCATATTCTTGCAACAGAGGATGAGGAAGCGGGCGATTTCGCCTGCGGCCAGCTAAGCTGGCCTGCGGCTTTATTGCGTGATAGTAGAGAAAAAACAGAGAATCTCTTACGGGCCGAGTCCCCCTATACACAACAAAAAGAGAGATAACTGGCTAATCTTTCAAAAGCTTTTTAAATTTTTCCACCATCTCTACCGGAGTCGGGTCAATGCCGTAAAAAAGAGCCAGGTGGTAGGAAAGCCATTCGCCGAAAGCCGTAGCCCAAAAGATTTTTTCCAGCGCGCCCTGGCCTTTTACTTCAATAAAATCAACGGGCAGGTGTTGGTTTTTTAAAAGCTCGGCTGTCAGGTCCATGCGTTTTTTTATCCGCGGCAAATCATCTTTATCGCGCATGAACAAAAGATGAAAGGGGCCTAAACTTTTCGTCCAGCCGACCATTTCATTGTGGTTGAGCTCCGGAAAGAAATTAAAAAAAGCGGGGATTTTAGCGTTTTCGTTCAAGCATATTTTCCAAAGCCGCGCTAAAATCCAATTATCTTGAGAGCTGTAGATTATCGGAGTTTTATGGTTAAGTTTAACGCAAAATATTCTGGCCTGGTTTTCAAGGTCGGCCGGAATAATTTTTTCCGGCAAGGAAATTAGAGCGTTTTGAGCGGAAGAATTCAACAGTCCATAGGCCATTAAAATTTTAACTATCGCGGCCAATTGGTATCCAAGGGAAGCGCGGGGCGGAATGTTGTCTTGGGGAATTTTAACCCAAGGAATTTTGTATTTTTGGAAAAGTTCAGATAGCTGGCCGCCGCAGGTGATGCCGGCGATTTCAAGGTGGGATTCGGTAGCTTTGTTGAAAGCGGAAAGCGTTTCTTCGGTTTGCCCGGAATAGGAAATACAGATAATCAGCGTATTTTGGTCAATATTGGCCGGTAAATTATAAGAACGGTGAGTTAGCACGGGAACAGATAACGACAACGGAGCAAAATCGGTTGTTTGGAAATATGAAAGAAAATCGCCCATTAACGCGGAGCCGCCCATGCCGCAAATCAAGACCTTATTTATCGGCCGGCGCGTCAGGCGCAGTTCGTTAAAGAAAGTTAACGGTGCGTCAACCTGTTTGACGGAATTTAGAATAACGTTTCTTAAATTGGATTTATCTGCCTCCATAGTGTTCGCGAATAATGCTAATTAATGGCGAATAATGCTAATGAATTTATTCCAATTCTCATTGTTAAGTATTTTTTATTCGCGTTATTAGTTATTCAATTCGCATTATTGGCGATTACTATTTAAAGACCCGTTGCGTTTTCAAATACCATTGATTAATCTGTGAAAATCGGGAAGAGGGCGCGTCAAGATTTTCCAATTGGACCCCCATAATGGTTTTTTTAGCCATTATCAAATAGTCAGGACTGAAGAGAAAGACCGCCGGGAAATCGTCAGCGATTAAATCAATGACTTTTTGGTATTTTTGCGCCCGGGAATCTTTGTTAAAATCTTCCACGGCTTGCGATAAGAGCAGATCCGCTTCCGGGTTATCATAGAGAGCCAAATTTAAACCCAATTCTTTTTTCTGGGAAGAATGCCAGAAGTGAAAAAGGTCTGGTTCTTTTCCTAAAACTTCACCAAAAAGCAAAGACTGATAAAGGCGGGGCTTGATGGTGTCGTTCTGGATTTTAGAAGTTTCTTTAATATCCAAATTAACTTTAACGCCCAATTTTTCCCACTGGTTTTTTATAATATCCGCGATTTTTGCCAGCTCCGGCCAATCAATCGTTGTTAAGGTGATCTCTAATTTTTCGTTATCCTTGCCGATTTCCAGAAAACCATCATTGTCTGTGTCTTCCCAACCAACGGCCGATAAAGTCGCTTTTGCCTCGTCTAAATTAAAAGCATAAAATTTTATTTGATCCGAATATCCCGTCATGCCCGGCAAAAGCGGGGAGTTAGCGATTTGGCCGTATTCGCCAAAAACCGCCTTGACGATTTCTTCTTTATCAGTGGCTAAAGTTAGGGCTTGGCGCACGGTTTTGTCAGCCAGGAATTTATTTTGGCTTTGGTTGAAGAAAACCGCGAAGTAGCGAGGCAGGCTGATTGAATAAAAATTAAAATCGACGCTATCTTTATTTTTTAAATCAAGAAAGTTTTTAGCGGAAACAAAACTAAAAACATCAGCTTCCCCTTTTTTGTAGGCGGCAAAGGTTTCCGTTTCTGATGGATAAAAATAAAAAGTAAGGGTCGTGAAGAATGGCTCACCGGCGAAATATTGATTAAAAGCTTTTAATTCAATGCTTTTAATGGTTCCATTTTTATCTTTTTGCAGTTTGCTGAATTGATAGGGTCCGGAGCCGATTGGTTTTAAGTTCAATTCGCTTAGGGCGAATTGGGAAGGGGCGACATTAGTCCAAAGATGTTTTGGCAGGATGCCAAAAGTCAAATTATTAAGAAAAGAAACGTAGATATTTTTAAGCCGAAAACGGATAGTTCTCTCGTCTATTTTTTCAGTTTCAATTCCTTGCCAAAGAGCGCGAATGGGACTGCGATAATCTAGGTTTTGGATGGTTTGGATGGTAAACAAAACATCGTCTACGCTAAGCGGCTGGCCGTCTTGCCATTGAAGGTTTTCTTTTAGCGTTACCTCGTAGATTTTTCCGTTGTCGCCAATCGCGTATTTGTCCGCCAGATCAGTGATTAAATTTCCTTGGGCGTCATATTTCATCAAGCCGGAAAAAATAATCGCCGATAAGTCTTTATCAGTTTCGTTAATTTGATTTAAAACCGGATTTAAAAATCGGGGAGAGCCGGTTATGGCGATATTGATTGAGCCGGCGACAGCCGGGCGAATGACTGTGGAAGCTAAATATAACTGGTAGCTTAAAACTAAAAATCCGACTAAAGTTAAAAAGGCAAAAAATCCGAGCCAATGTCGTTCTTGGCGATTAGTGACGGAAAAAAATTGCCGCCATTGATTTAGGGCTGGCCAAGTAAATTCGGCGCGCCAATTATTAAATTTTTCAAGAAGAGTATTAATAGAGTTGACAATTATAGATTATAGAATTCCATGGCGTTTTTTGGCGTAATTATGTTGCGTTCACCCTATCAGAAGTTTGAGTATAAACTCTTTGAGGCCGCTAAAGCAAGCCGGAGGCGATTTGCCGAATAACTCTGGGTTAAATTAAGGACAGCTGAACTTCTAACGGGGTAAATTTGCGGAGTACTTCGCAAAGCAACGCTATCACGGAACGACAATTTACGCTATTTATGACAAATACTGATTTAGAAAAATCAGTATTTGGAGGCGACCATAATAGAGGCAATAGCCAACGCCACAAAAAGGACCGCTAAAATAATGATAGCGGCAAATAAAAATTTTTCAAAACCGCGGCGGGCGTAATAAGCCGAACCGCCGCCACCGCCGGTGATAGCCGAGCTTCCAGCGCCGCGCTGCTGCAATAAAATTCCGATAATCAGTAAAACAGAAACAACGATTTGGGAAATAGAGATGATGTTTGGTAGCTTCATAAAGTTTGTCTACAGGCTACGGTCTACGGACTACCGCCAGAATCCAGTCTGAATTTTGCGGTAGACGGTAGTCAGTGGTCGGTAATCGATTATTCAGCTTTTTTCTTTTTAATAAATAATTCAACCACCCAGTTAACCAGACTGATGATCAGGGTTCCCCAGAAATATGCCCAAAAGCCAATAATGGTAAGTTGTGGCAGAAATTGAGAAAGCAACCAAAGCAGGGCAATGTTAATGATTAAAGTGAACAGCCCTAATGATAAAATTATCAGCGGCGCGGAAATCAGTTTGATGAGCGGCTTTAAAATGGCGTTAAAAATCGCCAAAATTAAACCGGCCAGCAATAATAATTTCCAATCTTGCGTTTGGTGGGGAAAGTCAAAATTATTAACAAAATAAGCGGCCAAATAAATGGCCAGCGCGTTTGCCAAAATTCTGACTAAAAAACGCATCATACCGGGCAGTAGAAATTCGGCTGTATAAAATTAGTCTCGCGGGCATAATTTATACAGATAATTTTCTACTTTTACTAATCTTGCCAAGCAGTAAAGAAAAGAATAAAATGCCGAATTTTCACTGCCCGGCATACGATTATGATATTAGCATAAAGACAAGTTTGAGTCAACGAATCGCTCTCTTTTTTATGATTCGGCGCAGGGTTAAAACGCTTCGGCCCGAAACCGCCATTTTGGGTTTCTTTTTCCGCAAGCGCTGTTGGGATTTTTTTTCCAGTTTTTTTTGGAGTTGGTCGGGGTTGTTGATCAACATATAAAAAAATAATGTCATCGTGAGTGAATCCAGCCACGGTGGGACGAGCGTGGCGATTTCGTGCCACGACCAACATCGCCGATATCATCACGGGATTGCTTCGTTGCGCCGCCCCGCAGCTGCGGGGCGGCGCGCCTCGCAACGACGATTAATCGGTTACTATTTTTCTCCGGTGTAATTTTCTATAATACGATATGGCAAATCGGTGTGCCTCGTTGCGGATGGCTTGGAAAAGCAGGCATAAGTCGATGGGCAGGGATTTAAGGTGTAAAGTCCTATTGCTATATATAGTATATAACTCATCCGCTCTTTTTGCTAACGCAAAAAGAGGAATTTCTAATTTCCAATTTCTAATTTCTAAAGCAGACGAATTTAATTGCGCTCGGCCGCCGTCAATTAAAATAAGATCAGGCAGAGGCCACTCTGTATGATCCAGCCGCCGGTGCAAAACCTCTTTAAGCATGGCAATATCATTGGTGGCGCGGACGGTTTTTATGCGGAATTTTCGGTATTGAGATTTGTCTGGCTTAAATCCTTTAAAGACTATCATTGAGCCGGTGGCGCTGGAGCCCTGGATATTGGAAATATCGTAAGCCTCAATTCTTATCGGCTCATTGGCGTATAAGCGTAAAAGTTGGCGCAGGGTGTTTAGGGATTGAGAGTATTGTATTTTTGTCATCCCGGGCTTGACCCGGGATCCAGGCCCTGAGACAAGTTCAGAGCGACAAAAACCTGGATTCCCGCTTTCGCGGGAATGACAACTGGAGTCGTGCGCGGGACATAACCCAAGATGCCATTGCAAACAAGGTTTATCGTATGCGTTTTTGCAGGTGCGATAGGGCAAAATTTTGCGCAAGTTGCGCAGGACTTGTTTAAGTTCTGTGCCGTTGGTGAAGGGACCGATGGGTTGAAATAACTCCCCCCAACCCCCCAAAGCTGAGCTTAGCTCTGGTCTTAATTTAAGAGGGGGAGGAGTCCCGACATCTCGTCGGGACGAGGGGGCGTTATTGTTTGCGGCGGCGATACCTCGGGATTGCTTCGTCGTGCCGCTACGCGTCACTCCTCGCAACGACGGCTGGTGCGTCGTTCTCACCCTCGGCCAATCGTCAGCCGTAAAATTTACCCAAAAATAACTTTTATCATCGCGCCATTGGATATTGTATTTGGGTTTATATTTTTTAATGAGTTCGTTCTCTAAGATTAACGCCTCTTTCTCATTGGCGCTGAGGATGAAATCGATGTCAGAAATCCCCCCCAACCCCCCTTTTGCAAAGGGGGGAGCAGGGGGGTTAAATTTGCTTTGGCTGCTTGGATTGAAGTGGGAACGTACGCGATTCCGTAAATTTACCGCTTTGCCGATATATAAAATCCGCCCAGTTTTATCTTTAAATAAATACGCACCGGGTTTTTTGGGGAGAGATTTAATTTTCGCAGCTAGTTTTTTGTTCATTATTATCACTCTGGCACTTTTTTATGAGGCTGACAAGCCAGCTATCCTTGATGGAAAGTTCTTTTTACTATATAATGTTTGGGTTATGAAATCGCAGGAATTTATAAAAATCAGAGGCGCTCGCCCACCCCGTAAAATTTCGCTACGCCCCGCTAAGCGGGGCTGCGCGAAACCACGGCGTAAAGCCGCGTTGCGGTCACGCCGCTTTACGCGGGGCGAGAATGAGCGATATAAAGTTTTATTTATAAAGCTATGCCGCAAGAGTTTATAAAGATTAGAGGTGCCAGGGTGCATAATTTAAAAAACGTTTCTTTGGATATCCCCAAAAATAAGCTCGTGGTTATCACGGGTCTTTCGGGCTCCGGAAAAAGTTCGTTGGCGTTTGATACGATTTATGCCGAAGGGCAAAGGAGATACGTGGAAAGTTTATCTGCCTACGCGCGGCAGTTTTTGGGTGTGATGGACAAACCCGACGTTGATTCCATGGACGGCCTCTCGCCGGCCATCGCTATTGACCAGCGCAGCGTTTCTAAAAATCCGCGCTCAACCGTGGGCACGATAACGGAGGTTTATGATTATCTGCGCTTGCTTTTTTCCCGCGTTGGCAAACCTTATTGCTCAAAGTGCGGCCAGATTATCTCGCGGCAGAACCCGGGTTTTATTGCCGAACAGATTTTAAAATATCCGGTCGGCGAGCAAATTATGATTTTAGGGCCGTTGGTTAGCGCTAAAAAAGGGGAGCATAAAGGGATTCTGGAACAGGCGCAAAAAGCGGGATTTGTTAATGTTCGCGTTGACGGAATTGTGCACCGCCTGGAAGAAGCGCTGAATTTGGAATTGGACAAGCAAAAAAAGCACAGCATTGAAATTGTGATAGACCGCGTGGCGGTGCCGGCCAAAAACGATAAAGATGAACGCGCCAGAATTATTGACTCCATTGAAACGGCGTTGAAGGTGGGGAAAGGGACGGTGATAGTGAACAAGGGAGGTGTCATTGCGAGCGACCGTAGGGAGCGCGGCAACCCCGTGGACGGCGGCAATAGTTCGGGATTGCTTCGCGTAAAGCAACGTGGTCGCCACGCGACTTTACGTCGTCGCTCCGCTCCTCGCAAAGACAAGGCTTTGGATGACTTGTTATTCTCTGAACTCTTCGCTTGCCAGCAATGCGGCATTTCTTTGCCCACCATTGAGCCGCGCCTGTTTTCATTTAACAGTCCTTTCGGCGCCTGCCCGGAATGCCAGGGCTTGGGCAATAAATTAGAGATTGATGAAAAGTTAGTAATGCCAAATCCCCGCTTAACTTTGGCCGAGGGCGCGATTAAGCCTTGGGCCACGGCCTCGCACCGCGTGGGTCGGCAAGGTTATTATTACTGGTTAATTAGCAAATTAGCCCAAGCCAATGAATTTTCTTTGAATACGCCGGCGGGAGAATTACCAAAAGAAATCGTGAAAAAAATTCTTTATGGGGATGTTAAAAATGACTACGAAGGCGTAATTCCCAATTTGGAGCGGCGGTGGAAAGAGACGGATTCGGATTTTGCGCGGGCGGAGATTGAAAAATATATGTTGGTGCGCCAATGCCCGATGTGCCAAGGAACCAGATTGAGACAAGAGGCATTGGCGGTAAAAATAACCTCACCCCAGCCCTCTCCTTCAAAAGAAAAGAGAGAGGGCTTGAATATCGCCGAAGTGGTGGCCATGAGCATTGATGGCGTGAAAAAATATTTTTCCGATCTGAAATTATCGGCCAATGACGCGGAGATAGCGCGGCCGATTATAAAAGAAATTTTAAAGCGCCTAAATTTTTTAATTGACGTGGGGCTGGATTATTTAACAATGGCGCGCGAATCAACGACTTTGTCTGGCGGCGAAGCGCAACGGATAAGATTAGCCACGCAAATTGGCTCGGGTTTAGCCGGCGTGGTTTATATATTGGATGAGCCATCCATTGGTTTGCATCAGCGGGATTTGGCGCGGCTCATTGCCACGCTTAAGCAGCTGCGGGATTTGGGCAATACGGTTATTGTGGTTGAGCATGATGAGCAGACAATTTTAGCGGCTGATTGGGTGATAGACGTTGGGCCAGGCGCGGGTGTTAACGGCGGAAAAATTATGTTCGCGGGCTCGCCGGCGCGACTGTTAAAATCATCTTGCTTGACCGGGCAGTATTTGGCGGGGAAACGTAGTGTCATTGCGAGCCCCGCAAATGCGGGGCGAAGCAATCCCGTGGACGACGGCAATAGTTCGGGATTGCTTCGCGTAAAGCAACGTGGTCGCCACGCGACTTTACGTCGTCGCTCCGCTCCTCGCGATGACAGTAAGGAGCACTTATGGGGAGAGAGGAACAAAATCCCCCCAAAGCTGAGCTTAGCTCTGGCCAACCCCCCTTTTTTAAAGGGGGGAGCAGGGTGTAAAGCCCCGCGTAGAGCGGCGTGGCCGCAACGCGGCTTTACGCCGTGGGGGCCACGCCCCTTTACGGGGGGGTTAAATCCGTTTTTCCTTGAAATCCTCGGCGCCACAGAGCATAATTTAAAAAACATAAATGTTAAAATCCCATTGCAAAAATTCGTGGCGGTGACAGGTGTTTCAGGCTCGGGCAAAAGTTCGCTGGTTAATGATATTTTGGGCGTGGCTTTAAGTCGCGATTTTCACGGTGCGCACCAGCAGCCCGGAGCGCATAAAGAAATCAAAGGCGCGGCCAATTTGGATAAGGTAATAATTGTAGACCAATCACCGATTGGCCGAACCCCGCGTTCAAATCCGGCCACCTATACCGGTGTTTTTACTCCGATTCGCGATATTTTTTCGCAAACCCAGGAAGCGAAGATTCGGGGCTATGGCGCGGGGCGATTTAGTTTTAATGTTAAGGGCGGCCGGTGCGAAGCGTGCGAGGGGGATGGGGTAAAAAAAATTGAAATGTATTTTTTGCCGGATATTTATATTGAATGCGAAGAATGCCATGGCCAACGCTATAACCAGGAAACCTTGGCCATTGAGTATAAGGGAAAAAATATCGCGCAAATTTTAACTCTGCCGGTTGAAGAAGCGTATGATTTTTTAAAAAATATTCCTCCGCTGGAAACAAAATTGCGTACGTTAAAAGAAGTCGGGCTGGGTTATATGAAACTGGGGCAAAGCGCGACAACGCTTTCGGGCGGCGAGGCCCAGCGGATAAAATTGGCCACGGAACTGGCGCGGCGCGACACGGGCCGCACGCTTTACATTTTGGACGAGCCAACCACCGGCTTGCATTTTGACGACATTCGGAAATTGCTGAATGTTTTGCAAGAGCTTGTCAAGCGAGGCAATTCTGTGTTAGTAATAGAACATAATCCGGACGTGATAAGAAGCACGGATTGGGTGATAGATTTGGGGCCGGCCGGCGGAGCCAAAGGCGGTTATATCGTGGCGCAAGGGACGGTTTGCGATATTGTGAAAAACAAAAAAAGTTATACGGGGAAGTATCTTCACCACTGATAACGCGGATTTGGTACGGATTGGCGCGGATGAATTTTATCCGCAATATCAGTCAAAAATCAGCGTTATCCGTGGTTAAGTTTCTTTAACAATTTCACAAGGAGGTGTGATGGCAACGGATATAGAGTACGCGATAAAGCGGATGAGAAACATTGTTATAAAAAGTCGGGCTAAAATGAAAAATAACTTGGCCTTGGCTTTGATGGAGCTTCCATCGGCAAATCAGATTCGGCGACTAAAAAAAGCGGCTAATGAGATGGACAAAGTTCACAAAGTAGTAATGCGCTTGGCGGCAGCCAGGGAGTCAACGGGAGAACGACAAAAAAACAAAGGAAAGATACCGATAAAGTATATTCTTAACGCGACGACCATGGATTTAAATGCCAGAATGGTTAATGGGTCATTTAGGCCAAAAACATTTCCGGATATAAAATAACCGACAACAGAAAAAAGAAGGATGTTATGGCAAAGAAATCAGCCAAGAAAAGTATCTCTCCCCAGGAGCTTGAGAAGATGAGAATGCGGAAGGAGATCGAGAGGAGGCGGAAAAGCAAAGATTTGTCTCATTTTTGGGAAGAGGTTATAGAAAAAGCTTTACCGGGGATAGAAGCGTACAGACACGCGCGAGCCAAGTCCAAGGCGCAAGCGGCGAGTACGGTTTTTATCTGAAAATAGAATCTGTCAGGTGGAAAGGAGAGCGTTATGGCGGGATTTCGTAATAAAGAGAAATCGCGGTCGCGGAGAACGGGAGAAAAAAGACTATCATTGATTCAGCTACAGCCAAATTGGGCTATTCCTTCGGACGGAGGAGTAGAGTGGATGGAAGAGTATTATTCGGCGCATCCGACAATGGTAATCCAGCCATCAACGGCGCCAAAGAAAAGAATGTGCGCCTTAGACCCAGTGGTCGCAGAGGACAATATTCAGATTCCGGCGCCGCGGCCAGTAAAAGAAGAAACTTGGGCGGAATATTTCAATCTTAAATTTTACCGCCTGTGCAAATGGTTCAAAAGGCTTTGGGCCGCGGCGCGATTTACGCATCCGGCCGCCTGGCTCTTGGCGGGCCGCCAGAAGAGCCGGCCGTAAAAAACCAGTACGTGAAAAGCGAACTGAAAGGAAGAATACATGAATCAAGGGGTTTGGTGAAGTTGAGCATATTAGCTCGGCAAAAAAACCAACCCCTTTTTTATTTTGGCAAAGCTGAGCTCAGCTTTGGGTTTAATACCCTTTATTTTTCCCTCCTTTCCATAAAGGAGGGTTAGAGCTTGCCCCGTACTTGATACGGGGGTGGATTTAAATCCCTCTTTACCCCGCCTAAGAAAGGCGGGGCGAGCCTCCCTTTACGAAAAGGGAGGGGCCAGTGGACTTGACCTCGTTAAAAAGTTCGTATAAGATACTATAATGAATATAGATTAGCAGTCTTTTAGTGCGACTGCTAAATAAGCCGTATTATTTTAAGCGTCATTCTGAGCGTAGCGAAGAATCTATAAAAGATCCTTCACTTCGTTCAGGATGACAGATAATTGGATATGAAAATACGACCATTGGGCGATCGGGTTTTAATTGAACCCATTTCCGCCGAGGAAATTAAAAAAATCGGCAAAATCAGTTTAGTGATGCCGCAGACCGTGGATAAAGAGCGGCCGGAGCAAGGTAAGATCGTGGCCGTCGGCTTAGGTAAAATCGGCAAAGATGGCAAGCGGGTTGCTTTGGAAGTAAAAAAAGGCGATACCGTTTTGTTCACCAAATACGGCCCGAACGAAATTAAGGTTGACGGGAAAGAGTATTTGATAGCGGAAGAGAAAGATATTTTAGCTGTCATAGAATAATTTAATATTTTAATAACTTTTCTCACCCCTACGGAATTACGAATTTATACGGATAATTACGGATAAAAAATTTATCTGTACCATCTGTAAATATCTGTAATTCCGTAAGGTTCACAAATATGGCAAAACAAATTTTATTTGACGAAAAAGCCCGACGCGCTTTGAAAAAAGGCGTGGATAAACTGGCTGATACCGTAAAAGTGACACTCGGCCCCAAAGGCCGGAACGTGGTTTTGGATAAAGGTTATGGCGCGCCGTACATTACAAATGACGGCGTTTCCATTGCCAAAGAAATTGAGCTGGAAGATAAATTTGAAAATATCGGCGCTTCTATTGTTAAGGAAGTGGCCACCAAAACTAATGATGTCGCGGGTGACGGCACAACGAGCGCGACTGTTTTAGCCCAAGCCATAATCAGCGAAGGATTAAAAAACGTGGCTGCCGGCGCCAGTCCCATGGCCATTAAAAATGGCTTGCAAAAAGGATCGCTGTTGGTAACTGAAGCGTTAAAAAAACTTTCCAAGACCATCAGCGCTAAAGCGGAAATTGAACAAGTGGCAACTATCTCGGCGCAGGACGCGGAAATTGGCGGCATGCTGGCCGACATTATGCATGAACTTGGCAAAGATTCTGTCATCACGGTTGAAGAATCCCAGACTTTTGGCTTATCAAAAGAGGTGGTTGAAGGCATGCAATTTGATAAGGGTTATGTTTCGCCATACATGGTGACGAACGCCGAGCGCATGGAAGCTGATTACGAAGACCCGTTTATTTTAATCACGGATAAAAAAATCTCTTCGTTGCAGGAGATGATTCCGGTGATAGAAAAAATTGCCAAGGCCGGCAAAAAAGAAATAGTGATAATTGCCGAGGATTTGGATGGCGACGCGCTGGCCACGCTGGTGGTCAATAAATTGCGCGGAACTTTTAACGCCTTGGCGGTTAAAGCGCCGGGTTTTGGCGACCGCCGAAAAGAAATGTTGCAGGATATTGCGATTTTGACCGGCGGGCAGGTGATTTCCGAGGAAGTTGGCCTGAAATTGGAAAACGTGGAATTGAAAATGCTGGGACGGGCGCGTAAAATCGTGGCCACCAAAGAAAACACGACCATTATTGAAGGTAAAGGCAGTAAAAAAGAAATTGAGGCGAGAATCACGCAAATTAAAAAGGAATTGGAACGCGCGGATTCTGATTTTGACAAAGAAAAATTGCAAGAGCGCTTGGCGAAGTTGGCTGGCGGAGTTGCGGTCATTAAAGTTGGCGCGGCCACGGAAGTGGAAATGAAAGCTAAAAAAGATAAAATTGAAGACGCCCTGAACGCGACCAAGGCCGCGGTTGAAGAAGGCATTGTGGCTGGCGGCGGCGTGGCGCTGATTAGAACTTTATCGGCGCTGGACAATATAAAAGTTGACGACGAAGAAAAAATCGGCGTTAAGATTTTAAAACGCGCTTTGGAAGAACCATTGAGGCAAATCGCGCAAAACGCGGGCCAGGACGGCGCGGTGGTGGCGGCGGAAGTGAAAAAGGGAACTGGTGGTTTTGGTTATAACGCCGCGACGGGCGAGTATGAAGATTTAATAAAAGCGGGCATTATTGACCCGACCAAAGTTGTGCGCTCGGCTTTGCAAAACGCGGTTTCCGCGGCTTCTATGTTGCTTACTACCGAAGCGGTAGTCACGGATTTACCGGAGAAGAAAAATTG
>JAHKAK010000108.1 GCA_018826025.1 Patescibacteria group bacterium | reverse complement strand
GCGATATCCGGCCAAAAGGGGCAACGCTGGAGCGGCGGTCAATTGAAGTGGAACAGAAGGAAGAGAAAATAACTTTGCCGCCCCGTTTAGCGGGCCAAAAACTGAATGCAGATTTGCCGTTGGATGAAGAATTTTTATCAGAAGAAGAGCCGTCTTCAGAATCAAAAGATTTGATTAGTAAAGAAAAAGAAGGAGAATCATTTTTAGAAAGGCTCCAGAAAAAATATCAAACAGAAGAAACGCTTGAAAAAAAAGACGAGGAAGTGGAGGACGAAGAGGGGCTGGAAGAAACTTTTGATGAGCCAGAAGAAGAAGGGCCGGAAAAAGATGAAGAGGACGAAACCGAAGCTTTTCCGATTTATGGCTTAACTCATGGCGGCCGGCGCAGAATAATGAAAGAAAAAAAGCCCTTTTTTGGCAAAGGGTCGCTGTTTAATTTTAAAAAAATCGGCGAAGCTCTTAAAATAGAGAAAATAAAACCGGAAAGAATTAAAAAACGTTCAGCTATGCCGTTTTTTTCCGGCCGGTTTCTGGGAATATTCATTGGCGCGGCTTTGTTGGTGTTATTTTTAGCTTTATACTTTATTCTGCCTAAAGCCGAAATTATCGTTAACCCCAAGACGGAAGCCATGAGCCAAGATTTAAATATTGTAGCGGATAAAGGTGTCAGTAAAATTAGTTTGACGCAAAATAAAATTCCGGCTCAACTGATAAAATTGGATAAGCGCCAATCGCAGGAATTTCCAACCACCGGTCAGCGCCAGATTAATGATAAGGCCGAAGGCTTAATGATTATATATAATGAATATAGTTCCAGTCCTCAGGCGTTGGTGGAAAAAACGCGTTTTGTTTCCGAGCAAGGAAAAACTTTTCGTTTAACTAAATCAATAACAGTGCCGGGCGCTAAAATTCAGGAGGGGAAAATTGTGGCCAGTTCCATTGAAGCGGAAGTGGTTGCGGATCAAGCGGGAGATGACTATAACGTTGGGCCGGGCCGGTTTACGATTCCGGGATTTCAAGGGACGCCTAAATACGCCGCTTTTTACGGCCAGTCAAAATCCGCTATGAGCGGCGGGGCGGCAGGGCTGATGAAAGTTCTCGCGCAAGATGATTATGACAAAGCCAAGAATGCTCTTTGGCAAAATTTACAGCCCGCGCTGGATAGTGAATTTAAAAGTCAATTGCCAAGCGGATTAAAAATAGTTGATGGAGCAATGAAGGAAGAAATAAGCGGGGTTGAAACAGACGTGACGGTTGGCTCACCCGCCGAAAAATTTACCATGACGCTTAAGGGAACGGCAATGGCAGTGCTTTTTGACGAAGAAGATATTTTAGAAATCATTAAAGGAAAATTGTCTGATGAATTAAGCGGTGGCAAAGAACTCTTATTGGCGTCTGAGCAAATTAATTATCAATTAGCTTCAGTTGACCACTTGCATGGTCAGGTCTCCATGAAAGTTAAGGCAACAGGCAGTCTGATTTGGAAAATTGACAGCGAAGGTCTCAAACGGGAGATTTCCGGCCAAAAAGAAAAAGCTATTAGAGAAATCTTTGCTAAGCATTCAGAAGTTGATACAGCCAAGGTGATTTTCTGGCCTTTCTGGGTGACCAGTGCGCCAGCTAATTTGGATAAGGTGATAATCCAAATAGATAAGTAAAAAGGCGATTGAGTGGCTTGCCCCGTAGAAGGCTTATCACTAATTTTAGATTACTGGAATAAAAGCCGTAGGCGAAATCGTACAAAAAGAGTATTCTGGTGCTAAATCTGGATGAGCCTTTGTACGGAGTTGACCCTGTATAAAAGTTCAGCCGAGAAATATTTATTTTGAATTACGAAACCCGTATTCCTCTTCCCCTTGTCTAAGGGGAAGATACAGGAGGGGTAATTCTTGAATCGTAATTACCTCCCCCGACCCCTCCTTGATCAAGGAGGGGAGGTGTTAAGTAAGTTTCGTAATCCAAAGTAATTAGCATAGATTTTGTCTGCGAATTCGCCTACGGCTCTTACCGCAATGAGCCGTATTTTACAGCGAGCTTCTAACGGGGTTGACTATTTATCTGTTTGGGTATAATATAAATAAAGCTAATAATAGATATTTAAATTAGTGTCGGGAAAAGATCAGGTAATTAAAAAAAACGGACGTGTTATTGAGGCCTTGCCCAGTGCCACTTTTCGGGTAAAAATGGAAGATGACAGCGAGGTGTTGGCGCATTTGTCAGGACGCATGAGAATTAATCATATCCGGGTTTTAGTGGGCGATAAAGTGGTCTTGGAGATGAGTCCGTATGACGATAAAAAAGGCCGGATTACCCTTAGAGAGAAGTAACCATGCTAAGTAAACCGCTTCCCGTTTTACGGGAGGGATTCCGTGGACGCAAAGCGGAATTAAGGCAAACTTAGCGGGTTTTTTGTTGGGAAAATAACCGTACGGAATTACAGATAAATACGGATAAGTACAGACGGAATTCTTATCCGTAAAATCCGTACTAATCTGTAATTCAGTAAGGAAAAAATGAAAGTCAGAGCCTCTGTAAAAAAAATTTGTCAGAAATGCAAGATTGTTCACCGTAAAGGAAAAATTCGGGTGATTTGCAGTATTAAAAAACACAAACAAAGACAAGGCTAGGCGCAATTTGCCAGTAGGCAAATTGCTAAATTTAAAATT
>JAHKAK010000107.1 GCA_018826025.1 Patescibacteria group bacterium | reverse complement strand
TTAAATCAATTAAAAATAAATCCCCGTCTTTAAGCGGAGTAATCCTCTTCTCTAATTGTGCCCTCGATAGGAGTCGTCCTATACTAGTAAGCGGTATAGGACGCCCCGCACCCTTTAGTGGTGCGTGGGCGAACATCAATTTCAAGTTTCGCCCAGTAAAATCCCGCCACGCGGGATAACGGGGCAAGAAGGCTTTACGCAATGCTTAATCTGTCTAAACTTATAATCTGTGCGCCCATGAGGAGTCGAACCTCAATTTCAAGCTTCGGAGGCTTGTGCTCTATCCATTGAACTATGGGCGCCCAAAAGTCCCAGCATCAGCCAAAATAAAATTTGGCCCTGCTGTAAATCCCATAAAAAGTGGTCAAAAAGCCCAAAAAATAATAAACAGCCAACAGCAAACAGTAAACAGCTGACAGCTAAATCGCGGCGGAATTTCCAAACGCTTCTTACAGTTAAAAACAAAAACACTAAAAAAGCAAGCAGAGCCAATAGGCCAACTTCAGCCGCGATTAATAAATAAATATTGTGCGCGGGCTGATATTGCCAAAGTGGCAAAGAAGCCGTTTGTTTCAAGGCGGGCACAAAATTGCCCAAGCCAAGGCCCAATAACGGTTTTTGCCAAATCATTTTTATTGCCTCTTGATTATAGAAAGAGCGCAGATCAACTGATTGGCTACCGGCTAGGCTAGCTGGGTCGTAGCGAGCAGAAACGTAAGGCCGAAAAACAAGAAACAAGAAACAAGAAACAAGAAACAAAATAACACAAATAAAAACAATCGGTTTACGGGATTCTTTGCTGTTGCGCCAAAGATAAATCAACCACGCAAAAAATAGGACTCCGCCAATAATAATCACGCCGCGGGAAAAGGTGACAAAAAGAGCAATGGATAATAAGGCAAAAATTACTATAAATAATAAAACTCCGATTCTCCTCTGTGTCATCCCGCACTTGATGCGGGATCCAGAGTCCTGGATTCCTGCTTCCGCAGGAATGACAAATTTGTTAGTTAAAAACAACCAAACCAACCCAAATATCGCCATAATCAGCATCGCGGCCAAGATATTGGGATGCGGCACCAAGCCATAAGCGCGAATAATTTTCTCGCCGGCCACCACGATTTTGGCTACCCCAGCCAAATTTGGAGCCAGCGGGCTTTCCGCGAAAAATTTCAACCCCAGACTCTGTTGTGTTAAAAATTGCGCAATAGCCACCATGCTTTGCAGTGCCGCGCCGGCGATAAACCATTGCCAAATTTTTTTTAAACTGTACAAACCGGCGAAATTATAACGGACATAAAAATATAAACCGACAAACTCTAATAATTTTATAAATCGGAAAAGAGCCAACATTTTATCCGAAGCGACAAATAAAGAAAGAGCGCAAAATAAAAGAAACATGTATAAAGTAATTTTTCCATAGTCAAAATCTCCCCTAACCCCTCCTAAAGGAGGGGAATCGCTCCCTCCCTTTAGGGAGGGCTGGCCAGAGCTAAGCTCAGCTTTGGGAGGATTTGAAACTAATCTTTTTTTATAAATTATTCGCCAAGCCCACAAAATAAAAATCGCCGCGACAACCAAGTCCGTGGCGTAGAGAGAAAACACGGTCCACTCGTTAAATTGCTGGCCGGCCAGAGCTAAGCTCAGCTTTGCCGGCAAAGCTGAGCTTAGCTCTGCCGGCAGCCAAACAACGCGCCATTGCCAAAAACCGGCGAAAACTAAAAAATAAAACAGCGCTTTTTCTATTTTTACCAGCCAGCTCATTTATTAAAAATTAACGCCGCGATTAAACCAAGAGAAAAAATAAAAATCAAAAAACCGCTTAAAAATTTCGCGTTGCTCAAAGAGTATTCCGGTCGGCGGTCGCCTTGCCGTTTGGCCTTAAGATAAATCAGAATCGTTATAATTCCATCTAATCCCGCAGCCACCGCGCCCACAAAGCCAATAACCAAAATAAAACTTTTAATCCCCAGCCAATAAGCCAGCAAAGGAATGGTGCAAGTTAAAATGAAAGACAAACCGCCGCTTAAATGATAGTCGCGGCGATAGGTGTTTTTTAAATTCAGGCCCAAAGCTATGAAAGAGGTGAAAACGGCCAAGACTCCAAAAGTCGCGCCAAGGAGCACCACCCGATTTCCCAGATGCGGCACCAAACCCAAAATCGCGTCTTCGCTGGTTTGCTGGCCCGATACCCCCACTACCGCCCAAGCAAAAATCAAATAAACGACCGCGGAAATTAAAGTGCCCAAAAAAATCGTAGTTTTAAGTTTTTTCTCCTGTCCTTTTAAAATTTGCCTCATCTCCGGCACCGCTACCGAACCGGACAAAGCAAATAAAATCACGCCATAGGGTAAGAACCAATTGGCCCAATTAACCGGCATGAAATTATGATAATCAACCAACGGCCAGCTTTTAATGGCCAGCAGGGCCATTATTCCGATAAGCGCCAAAGTCATCACTAACTCGCTGCCGGAAATAAATTTTAAACCGCTGCCTACCGCCGCCGCGGCTAAAATAAAAAAAATAAAAACCCAAGCGTCTGGCGAACCGCCAAGCCAGCGACTAAAAATAATCCTCAAAAATTCGCCGCCCAAAATAATATACGCTAAAAGCGAACCGTAATATTCAACAAAGGCGACTAAGGTGGTAAAAATTTTAGCGCGCTGGCCCAAATATTTCCCCGCGTAACCGACTAAACAATGCGCCTGGCTGGTTCGCAAAATAATTTCACCATAGGCCAGGTGGACTAAAATAACAGCGCCCGTCAAAATTATCAAATAAAAAAAGCCCGGACTCCAGCCGCTCTGCGCCATAACAAAAGGAAGGCCGAATGCTCCGGCCCCCACAATGGTCCCGATTAACACGGCGACCGCGCAAATAATCTGATACTTTTTAAAAAATCTTGGCATCAAGCTACAGCGCAAACGGATTAGCTACTATGGATTTACTGATTAAATAAAATAAAACCGCGCCCCATAAAATTGCGATGCCGGCGATGATTCTTCCTTCCTTCTGTAAGGCCGGCTCGCTCAAATAAACCGCGCCTATGATCAGGCCCGCGAAAACCGGATTAACCACCGCCACTAAAATTCCCAACCACAGCCATTTTTTCTTTGACGAAATAACCAGCTTTTGGCTTGTTGGCGTTTGATTTAAATCTTGTTCCTCCATTGCAATAAATGCAAAATGTAAATCTCAAAATGAAAAATGACAGTTTAAAGTTTAAAATCATCCCGCCGAAGGCGGGATACCAAAATTTTGCATTTTGATTTTTTAATTTTTAATTATCAAACAGACCTTTCACTCAAAAGGAATAAATACGATTAATTACTTAAAACACTACACAACCTTATAAACCATATCGCCCTCTCTAATCTTTTGATCAACTTTTATGCCAATGGCATCACCCGCCTTAGCCTCTTGAATGTCCTTGTGGTCCATTTGCATGGAACTTACCACCTGTTCAAAATCCGTGCTGGAACCCTTAATGTGAATTTTTTCACCCACCGAAAAAGTATCGGTTAACTCAATAATCCCCACGTTAATGCCGCCAAAATAGTGGGAAATCTTACCGATTAATTTTTCTTCCGCCATAGTTCTCACCTCCCTTCTTCAAAATAAATCCTAAACTCGAAATACTAAATTCTAAACAATATCTAAATCCAAAATCCAAAACTGTTTTGAATTTTAAATTTTGGTCATTAGAATTTGTTTAGAAATTAGAAATTAGGATTTAGAAATTTTCTGTTTACTCCCCTCCCCCTTTCCCCGGCGCAAACTCCACGTCAATATTTTTCTCTTCTTTAATAATTTCTACGAGCTTAGCCACTAATTTCTTGGGATCATCGTTATAAACGATTTTCCCGGGTCCGCGGTTGCCTTTAGCTACAATATCTTTAATTTCATCAGCCATGCCGCCGGTGCCGGTTAAAATACCAATCGGTTTTTTATCTTCAAAGGCAATGGTAAATTCATTTAATGTACCGATCCGCCCGCAAACAATTATCACGGCATCCGAGGCCCGCGTTAAAATTAAATTCCGGCCGGCATATTCAAAGCCGGTATAAACGATCATATCAAAATAATCTATCGGCAAGTGATAGGTTTTGACGTGCGCGGCTTCGGAAGCCGCTGGCGAAAAACCAATGGAAATGCCGCCTTCATCTTTGGCGCCAATCGCCGCCCAATAAGGCGCGCCGGTCGTGGCGCCCGTCACCACAATCCCGCCCTGGCGCACGATTTCCCGGCCCAATTCTTTGGTTCTATCCATCGCGTTTTCAGAACAACAATCCGTGCGCGCCGCGCCGGAAACGCAGATTTTATATTTCAGATAACTTTTGGCGATTTCGGCCATATTATTATTTTAGTTTAAAAAGACCATTAAGTCCATCAAAAATGCAAAATGTAAATCTCCAAATGAAAAATGACAGTTAAAAATTCAAAGTTATAACCCCTCCTCTACGCCGCTAAAGCGGCGTAGCCTCCTCCCCTTAAATTAAGGGGAGGATGGGTGGGGTTAAATTTTACATTTTACATTGTCATTTTACATTTTGATTTTTAAATTTTAAATTTCCACCACCTCGCCCATTTTCGGCACCATTGAATCTATCCCCAGCTCATCCCGAATTAAGCTGGCCAGGGTCTCGGCGGGCAGCGGTTCGCCCTGCACCACAAAAACTTTTTTTAATTCAGGCGCTTGACCGGTCGCATCAGTTAAGCCCGACTTTTTAAAATTCTTTATCCAATCCATTAAATAAAATTGGTCGGCGTGGGCCGAGTAGCCGGAAAACTTTTCTATTTTAGCCCGAATCTCAATTGGCTGGTCTAAGATTTCCACCTTTTTCTCGCCATCAACGATATGCCGGCCCGGTGTTCCTTGCGCCTGATAGCCCACTATCAACAAAGTGTTCTTGGGGTCGCCCAAATAGCGCGCTTCATGATGCACAATGCGGCCGCCTTGGCTCATGCCCGAGCCCGCAATAATCACTTTGGGAGAAGGGGAATTGTTTATGGCTTTTGACTCTTTGCTTGAGAGAGTAAAGCGCAGCCCCGGAAAATTAAAAACATCGTCGCCCGAATCAATGGCAAAAATCGCTTTTTTATTATAATATTGCGGATATTTTTTATAAACTTCGGTGATACGCGTGGCTAAGGGACTATCAATATAAACCGGCACAGCCGGAATGCGCTTGTGCTCAACTAGGTCATTGATATGATAAAGCAACTGCTGGGTTCGTTCCATGGCAAAGCTCGGGATCATTAAAACCCCGCCCTTGGAAATCGTATCCTCAATGATATTTTCCACTTTTTCCTCGCTCTCTTCGGGCGATTCGTGGTTCCGGTCGCCATACGTTGACTCCACCAAAACATAATCCGCGCTGGTTAAATAATCCGGCGCCCGCAACAAAGGCGCGGGTGGATGGCCCAAGTCGCCGGAAAAAACTATTACCGTTTCTTTCTCTTTTCCTGATTCCTGATTCCTGATTCTTAATTCTATAATGGCCGAGCCCAAAATATGGCCGGCGTCGTGGAAAGTAAATTCCACGCCTTTAGCCGCTTGGGTCTTTTGGTAATAATCCGCCGCCACAAAATGCGCCATTACCGTATCAACTTCCTCCTGCGAGAATAACGGCACGACATTGGCGTGCCGGGCTTTTTCCGCGAGTATTTTAACGCTATCTTCCAAAATTAAATGCGTAAAATCAATGGCTGGCGGCGTGGCAAAAATTTTCCCTTTAAAACCGGCGGCAATCAACTGCGGCAAACGGCCCACGTGATCAAGATGAGAATGAGAAACTATCACCGCGTCAATGTCTTTGGCGTCGTAGGCGAAAGGCTGCTCGTTTCTGGCTTCCAATTCCCCGGAGCCCTGAAACAGCCCGCAATCAATTAAGACTTTTGATTGCTCTGTTTCCAATAAATAATTGACGCCCGTCACCACCTCCGCCCCGCCGTGAAAATGTAAACGCATAAAAAATATTGTCATTCCCGCGAAAGCGGGAATCCAGAGCCTGGATCCCGGGTCAAGCCCGGGATGACATCTGTTTAGTATTTTTATTTATTGTTTTTGTTTTATCAACTTTCCGGCACTTTTGATACCTAAACACGCTCGGCGTGCGATACGCCGTCTTGCCTTTATTAGCCCGAGCCGAAGCGTAGTTTTTCATAGACAAATTCAGTATATCATTTTTTCATAGACAAAAACAAATCAATATGCTATTCTGGCTTCAATAAAAAGCTTAGCTCTTAAAATCAACTTTTCTTTCACTTTATAACAGGAGGCTAAAATGAAAAAGCAAGAACTTCCCGTAAGATTCTTCGTTGAGCCCGACAACAGTTTTACCAACGATACCATTGATCTCAACCAAGAAGACGGCGTCATTGGAGAAACAAAAATCAAATATCAAAACGAACTTCTAAGGGTCTGGGAGGTCACTCTGAAATTTCTCAAGCTTCTCCGGAAAAATAAAAAATCTTTTCCAGGACTAAATTTTAAAACCTACGCCGAAATTAACGACCGAATCCAGCTCTGGCAATTGCTGGAAACCCGAAAAAAAGCCCGGGTGGCGAAAGCCAGAAAATCCTTACGAGAAATCGGCGAAAGGAAAATATTCCAAAAACGGCAAGCGCCACTTGTCTAAAAAACAAAGGTCTCAATCGAGGCCTTTTTCTTTTTTATGGTGCTGCTCTTGACATAGAAATAGCATTTTGTTATAATATATATAGATAGTTCTCTCTATGAATTTCCCTTCTAACCCCAATAAGGAGGCAACTATGGGACCCGGAAGATATTGTTTAAATTGCGGATTTGTATTTTACGGTCAGAGAACTGGCAAATGCCCGAGTTGCGACCAGAGCGCTTTCACAAAAAGCGAGGAGTTTTACCCCATCAGCCCGGCTGATATTCGTCGTTTTGAAGAGTTTGACCGCAAGGGCGGCGATATCATGGTTCCCGGGGCGGCCAGCAAAAATGTCTCGTTGCTCCAAACTTCCCCAGAGCGCAAATGGGTCAGCCTTTCGGTGCTTGGTGCGGTGGTAACCTTCGCAGACCACGGCCAGGGCCCCAAGATCATCTATTCCCAGACGAACAATGACGGCTTCGGAGTTGATGACTTTCCAGAAAAAGTTTTGATTGAGGCAACCCAAATTGCCGCCAACGCCATGAAAGGATGAGCGGGCAAGCCTCCCCCCCCCGCCCCCGCGCACAAACAACAGCGCGGGGATTTTTTTATAAAATAAGCCCCGCGCGAATTGCGTGGGGCTTTTAGAAAGAGGGCGGACCGGGAATCGAACCCGCTGACGATTGGCCGGTGACGGAAAACGTGAAAGTTGGCGACGCTGGGCAGATCAGCGTCAGACACCAGGTCGTCGGATGGGTTATGAGCCCATCGGAGGAACCATACCTCTATTTTTAATCCACCCTCCATTTTAAAGTACTAATCGCTTCTTAATCTCTTCACGGACAACAACTCTGTCGTCCCAATAAATTTTTTTATTACCCTCAACATATGTCTGCTCTGTCCCTTTTCCTAATACTAAAACAATATCACCCGCTTGCGCTAAGTTCAAGGCTTTGGCAATGGCTTGTCGCCGGTCTAAAATAATGTCGGCTCTAGTTTTGTCGCAACCGGCTAAAATTTCATCGGCAATATACAGCGGGTCTTCGTCGTAAGGGTCTTCATTGGTAATAAAAATCTGGTCTGAATATTGCGACGCAATCTGGCCAAGTTCCGGCCGCTTCCACTTATCGCGCCCTCCGCCGGCTGAACCAAAAACGGAAATGATTTTATTATGCGTGTGCGCTCCGCCTTCGTCCCGCTGTGCGGGACTTCGGCGGACAAGCAAATCTTTAAAGAGCTTAAAAACCTTCCCAAATGAGTCGGGTGTATGCGCTAGGTCTACCACGACCGTAAAATCTTGCCCTTCATTAATAATTTCCAAGCGCCCTGGAATTGATTGGATTTTGCCCAGCGCCTGCGCCGCGACTTCCAGCGACACGCCGCAGGCCTGCCCTATGGCCACTGCTGCCGCGCAATTTTGAACATTGAATTCGCCGAGAAGATTCGTTTTAAATTTCACGCCATTAATTTCAAACTCGGAACCGTTTGAATTTAAACTTAAACTTAAAACCTGTAACTTCTCAATAGCCTTCGACTTCGCTTCGCTCCGCTCAGGCAATACCTTTTTTATTCCCTGAGCAAGCCCCGCCACGGCGGGGCGCGTCGAAGGGTCTAAATAGTACCCAAACTTATTTTTTATCGGGTATTTCAAAAACCACTCCGCATTCTCATCATCCAAATTATAAACCCCAAAACTCTCCGGATTTTTGCTCGCTGCCTCAAATAATTTCATCTTCACGGCCCGATAATTGGCAAATCCACCATGCGCTTCCAAGTGCTCCAGCGCCAAATTCGTAAACACCGCGCCAGCCCAGTTAATAAACTGGTGTCTGAATTGTTTGATACCCTCTGATGTCACTTCCACCAGCGCGTACTGGCACCCGTTTTTTACCATCTGTCTCAAAGTTTTCTGTATAAAAAACCGGCCAGGCATTGTCATATGATACGGATTCATTATTTCGCTTTTCCCGTCATTTATCGTCAGCGACGATATCCACCCCGCGGCTGGCTTATTGTTCGAGCTTGTCGAGAACTTTTCCGCTAACACCCGCCCCGCCAGCACCACCACCGTTGACTTTCCTTTCGTCCCCGTCACGCCAACCATTTTTAGCTTCCGCGACGGGAAACCATAAACCAGCGCCCCAAGCAACGCTAATTTCCAATGGTAAATACTCAACAGCCAATCAGGAATTAATTTTCTAAGCAATTTTTTCATCTCCTAAATTTTTGCACTAATCTATACAAAAAATACCACGGCTTATCCAACGGATAATCAAAGTAGCCGATATAATTTCTTTCCTGCCCGCCAAAGCCCTTTTTGAAACGGGTAAAACCCTCCCAAGATTTACCGCGTTTGTCTAAAGTGTATTCGTTCGCGATACCCCAAAAATCATATTCACTGCAACCTTGGGACTTGGCGTATTTTATCTGCTCCCACTGCAATAAATGCGAAGCCATAACTTCGCGATGATCACTGCTGGTGGCGCCGTGCAAATAGGTGGCCTTGTATCCAAAGATTACAATGATGTTAGCGGCAATAATTTTACCTTCATATTCGGCAACGAATAACAAAGGTTTTAACTCCCCCTCACCCCCTCTTAAATTAAGGGGATGTTGGGAGGAGTTATTAATCTGTAGCTGTTTTTTATAATATTCCTTCGGATAATGCTTTATCCCCTTGCGCTGGGCCGTGCCCTCGCTCACCAGCCGATAAAATTCCTTAAAATAGTGTTCAAAATTCGTGACGTCAGACGTCACGAATTTTACTCGAACGCCTTTACGCTCGGCCAGGCGAATGTTATAACGCCATTTCTCGTGCATCTGCGCCAACAGTTCGTCTTCGGACTTGGTAGTATCTAAAATTAAAGTTTGAGAAGGTTCAATGTCGTAGGGCAACTGGGAAAAGCCACTAGCGACTAGCGACGAACGACTGGATAAATCCCACTCGGGACCCAGCCGAAAAAATATCACGTCTTTACCCGCCGTTTTTTTTATTTCTTCTGTAATTTTCTGTATTTTACTATTCGCTATTGGCCAGTCGCTAATTGCTATCATCGGTCCTTTCGGCGCATACCAATAAAATTTATTTACACCCGGCAGTTTATTTTCTATGAATTGCGCCGCCCACCCCTCGCCGGAAAACCTAAAAATCCGCTTCTCGACTCTTTCTTGAAACTCACCCCATTCCCAGGATTGTAAGAAGGAGCCCTGGTTGGCTAAAACAAATTGATTCCATTGCTCTTTGTTTATTTTGTTTTCTTCCTTCATATTGCTAAAATTGTAGCTTAAAAAGCCTAAAAAGACAAATAAAAAAGCTACCCCCGATGGAGTAGCTTCTGTTTCCATAAATTCGCGTTCTCGCCCTATTTAAGCGCTGCGGCATACTTTTTCTTTAATACCCGAATCGCCGCATTCCATCCGTCGTCCATCGCCCATTCTGCCGGTTTACCCTGATCTCTTTTTTCCTTTATTAACGGAATCATGCCCTTTTTAACCGCCTCCATAATACAAGCGTTCCAGCCGCACCCAGAGAAGTAATCATAACTGGACTCAGAACCCATCGGCATAGGTAGACGAATCTTGAATAATAACAGCAATCCTTCAGCTCGAGAAACGGCTTCACTGTAATACGGCCCTTTTCTTTTTTTTAAAAAGACTAACTTCTTTTTCAGTTCTTTCAAAAAACCTTCCCGTTCCCGCGCCTCCCGGAGCGCTTCGCGCCTTTCCTTATCTACTCTGACGCGCTCGGTATTAGGCACGCAAAAGCCAAATTCTGACCCGTCTAAATAATCTCTTTCTTCGTCGGTCAAAGAAAAATACCATTGAGAAACAACGCCTTTTTTGTAAAACGATTCGTTGTATATCTCCTCACCACGAGCCATAAGCAAACAAATCTTTTCTTTTTCCATCTCCCGCCCTCCTTTTGGTCAATTTTATTATAAGAACATTACTTCTTTCCCAACCTCTTCAGCGCCTCGCGCACCCGATTCTCCATCCCCTTAACGCTTTCGGGCACTTGTTTTAACGCTTCCCTTGCTTCGTAGATTTTATATCCCATAGCCACCAGCGCGTCAATGATTTCAATGTCGTCGGCCACTTTAAATTTGTCCCCGGAGCCCTTGGCCAGTTTTTTCACTTTGGATTTAAGTTCTATCACAATTTTTTGCGCCACTTTTTTGCCAATGCCCGAAACGCGTGCCAATATGGTTTCATCGCCCAGCACTATCGCCTCCTGCAAATCTTCAACGCTGGCCGCCGATAAAATATTGGCCGCGGTCCTTGGTCCGATGCCGGAAATGGAAATCAAAAGCTCCAGCATTTCCAATTCATCGTGCGTTAAAAACCCGAACAAATCCCAGCCGGTCTCCTTGACCGAAAGGAAAGTGAATAACTTTACCCTGTTAAATAACGACTTTGCCGTTTCCGCTTCGCGGGATTTAACAGGGTTTACGGACCCGCCAATTTGTGGTAATTTGGAGAGTGTTTTCTCACTACACCAAACTTTATAGCCAATGCCATTGACTTCCAAAATTATGTGTTTTTCCGCGCGCAGGGTAATTTTGCCTTCAAGGGATGAAATCATATCCTCTTTGTCGTTCCGAGCGTAGCGAGGAATCTCGCGGGAGCGTAGCGACCCGCGCAACGAACTCTCTAGATTCTTCGGCCTACGGCCCCAGAATGACACATTATATAATCTAATAATACTCTTTCCTCGTCTCCTTTTCAATCATTATGCCCCAATTTAAATTAGTCGCTCCTTTTCAGCCAACGGGCGACCAACCCCAAGCCATTGCCAAGTTAACTAAAAACTTGCAAGCCAATGCCCCGCACCAGGTACTTTTGGGTGTGACTGGCAGCGGAAAAACTTTTACTATGGCCAACTTGATTGCCAAAACGCAAAAGCCGACCTTAGTGATTTCGCATAATAAAACTCTGGCCGCGCAGTTATATCAGGAATTTAAAGAATTTTTTCCGCAAAATTCCGTTAATTATTTTGTATCGTATTATGACTACTACCAGCCCGAGGCCTATATCCCAACGACGGATACCTATATTGATAAAGACGCCAAAATAAATGAGGAGCTGGACCGCTTGCGCCATTCCTCCATCCAAAATTTGTTGGACCGCCAAGATACCATTATCGTGGCTTCGGTTTCTTGTATTTATAACATCGGCTTGCCCAGCGACTATCTGGATTTGAGCGTTACGGTAAAAACCAGCCAAACTATTTCGCGTCAAGCGCTCTTGCGCCAGTTAACTAATCTGCAATACGAGCGCCGCGACATAAACTTTAGCCGCGGTTCTTTTCGCGTGCGCGGGGAAACCATAGAAATTTGGCCGGCTACCGGCGCCAAAATCATCCGGCTGGAACTGAAAGGCAACCTTATCTCTTCCATTATTGTCCGCCAAACGCAAGAGACGCGAGATCTTTTTGTTAAGCGCGAAATCAAAGTTAATGAGCAACAACTTTATCCGGCCAAGTTCTGGGTAGCGCCGCAAGATAAATTAAAATTGGCTATGGACAACATCAAAGCAGAATTGGACGAACAGCTGAAAAAACTAAAAAGACAAGGCAAATTACTGGATGCCGAACGCCTGCGCCGCCGGACAAATTACGATTTGGAAATGATGCGAGAAATCGGCTATTGCCATGGCATTGAAAATTATTCGCGGCATTTGGAGTTCCGGCCCGATGATACGCCGCCATCATCGCT
Organism: Patescibacteria group bacterium; assembly: GCA_018826025.1. Taxonomy (GTDB): domain Bacteria; phylum Patescibacteriota; class Minisyncoccia; order Portnoybacterales; family GWB1-42-6; genus UBA8475. The sequence continues at coordinate 37 of JAHKAK010000107.1, read as the reverse complement.
ATTGGACTATTTTACCCAAAGTGTCAGGCACTCTGAG
>JAHKAK010000014.1 GCA_018826025.1 Patescibacteria group bacterium | reverse complement strand
GCTAGTATAGTCATCCGTTTCCAGCCCGCCGCCGGGCACCGTCCATTTGCTGGGAAAAACTTTTTTATGCGGACTGCGTTTGGTAATTATGTATTTTATCTGCCCGCCTTCATTTTTATATTTCCTAGCGAGGCCACGCGAAAATTTATTTTCGTGATGACCGAGCGACGGAAATTCAAGAAATTCCTCAGGGAATTTCTTATAAATAATAGCGGTGGAAACAATGCGATGAAGTTCTTGATTCGGCATTAAGATTGGTCCTCCCTCTCTTTTTTAAAGAGAGGGCTGGGGTGAGTTAAATTTTTATGCTTCAAAAAGTTTTATAGTCTTTTTGACTTCTTGCGGCACGCCGCGGATACAATCGTATTTTAGCGCTTCCTTGGCATTAATCCAAGCAAAATCGGTAAATCCGCCGGCTTCCGGCTTAACTTTTCCGCCCAAATATTTAGCCGCGAACTTCACCAGAACCACCGGAATGCCGTCTGGCCGAACGAACGCCACGCTATTGATATAATATAGTTCCTTGCCGATTTTTACACCAGCCTCTTCCTTGGCCTCCCGCACCAATAATTTTTCCACCGCGTCCTCAAAATCAAAAACATCGCCGTTCATGCGCGTCGGTTTTTTCAGGTCCAATTCCTCCCATTCCAATTTTCCGCCGGGCACCGCGTATTTTCCCGGATGCACCTTTTCGCGCTCATCTCTTTTTAATATCAAGCACCGTTTATCTTTGGCGCGATAAACCACCACATTGGCGACAAAATAAAAAAGCTTGTTTTGCTTGGCTTCTTTTAAGCTGATCTCTTTCGCGCGCATAATTTTTAAAATTTTTACTAAACTAAAATCCTTTCTCCGCCCAACATTCTTTTTGAGTAATCTTTAAATTCTATTGGATCTATTTCATCAAAAATATACCTACTTGCTTTATGCTCTATCTTGTAGCCTAATTCGTTAAATACAATTAATTTTGCTCTTTCTAAAATCTGCAAAGCAGGTTTTATTAATTGCTTCCCGGTAAAACTTGCTGATTTTGGTTTATATCTTATATCACAGCTCCATTCAAATAGCTGAGCATATTCATGTGCAAGACTATCCTGAATATCATTTTTTGTGGTATAAAAATATTTTTGAGCCAATTCTAAGCCACCCTCATCTAAATAGTTGCCTTTGTGGCTTTTCGGTAAGGGCAGACCTTTCCCCCTAAGTAAGGCGAAAAAATAATGTAATACCGTATAAAAAATAACTACCGTTATCCAATCGCAACAATAAGACGGGGATTTCTTTTCCAAAAACAAAACAAGCCCCTCATTCCTATAGGCTTGTTTCAAATAACCTTGACACTCAGAGCTAATCATAATTATAAAGCGTAGCTAAAATTGTTTTCCAGCTTAAAGATTTTTAAATCTTCCTGCCTTATAACTTCCTGCATCTTCTTTTTCGTATCTTGAACATATATATTTATTTCAAGATCTACGCCCTTTATTTCTTTTTCAGCGATTAATGAAAGAGACTTTAAATAGCTTATCAAATAAGCTACATTATTTTTATCAACCATAAAAACAATCTTAACTTTATCATCGTTAAATCTATAAAAAGCACTTTTAATACCAATGCTTTTTGGCGATAAGCTTTGCACTAATTTTATGACTTTTTCTTGTTTAACAGACATATTTAATATTATATCATTTTTTAATAGCTCGCTTATCCACAGCTTATTGGAATAAAGCTACCAAGTCAAGCTAAATCTTACATTAACTTCCACGCTATCAAACCGTACTTTTTAATTTTCTCACGATAGTCCGGAAAACCATAAACCATTTTCTTCAATTCCGCTTCGGTTTTAATTTTCGGGTTAATTTGGTTCGGCCAGTATTTTTTCAATAGCGCGGTGATTGTCGGAAAAACCCGCGCCGCGACGACTTGCTTTGTAAATTTTTCGTGGCCGCACACCAAACAAACTTTATCGCCTTTTTTTATTTTACGATATCTTTCCGTCGCGGCGCGGGTTTCCACTTTTTTCTTTCCTTTTTTTATCGCCTCAAAAATCTCCCTATCAGCCGCCCGAAATCTTAAAGTATAAATTTTATTTTCCATACCAATTTTGTCTTCCGCCTGCTAATTATTGACAAACATTCTTTATTAAAATATCCTAACTATAGCGTCGGCGTAGGAATATCCGAACAACGAGGCGTTTGTGGGACGCCTACAAGAGCTAAAAAAGCTCGGAGACCGACCCCCCGGCCAGCTGTCTATGACACTGGCTTTTTTCTTTATCTTTTCCCGACACCTCTTATGTTTCAAAATGTTTCTTAACGGCTCAACGCGTTGAGCCGTTAAACTCAAGCCTATCGAGGTTGAACCTCAATAGGATTCAGGGCTGCTGCGCGGCACGGGAACAAGCTTTTTATTTCCCGCAACATTTCTTAAACTGCTGTACGAATGGAAAGTGGTTTTTGGCTGTCTCCAAACCCTTCGCCACAGGGGCAGATTTGGTTTATTGATTTTTTCGTACTATTTATCCATGGCCATTGCCCTTTATTATGATTATACACCAAAGACACAAAAATCTGAATAAAAAAAGGCGCCGGATAGAAATCCGACGCCTCGATTTTTTTGTTAATTTCCGAAAGAACTGATGTGCCGCTTTAATATCGGCATTCTTCGTAATTCTCGCCGGTATACCCAAAGGCGCGTTTGTAGCGCTCAATGTCCTTGGGGCCACCGATGGACTTGGCAAGATTGTCGCTCAATTTGACCAATCCCTGACCATTGGCTTCAACCGTTTTGACCACCAAAGAAATAGGCGGAAAGCCCAAGTCATTGGTCAAATTGGTGCCCCAGCCAAAAGTGACATTGAGGCGACCCTTGAAATGATCGGCGATTTTGAAAATCATATCCAGATCCAGGCCGTCGCTGAAAACGATCAACTTTTCGCGCGGGTCGACACCGCAGGACTTATAGAAAGTAATCGCCTTCTCCCCGAATAAGATCGGGTCGCCGGAATCCTGGCGCAAACCCTTCCAGTCCTTGGCCTGCTCGGGTGTCATGGACCGAAAAAAGAAATCCGTGCCGAAGGTGTCGGGTAAAGCAATGGATAAGCCCCAGCCGTATTGCTCCCACCAATCGCGTAGAGATTGACTGACAGACTGCGTGATATCTTCACCGCGGCTGTCGGCAATACCGGCCATAACCATATCCATCTCGTGCGCCTTGGTGCCGATTGGCATTACTCCATACTTCATGGCCAGATACGTATTGGAGGTGCCAATGAACTGGCTCGGCGGAAGCTCCTCGGCGAGAGAACGCACAACATAGTCCTGCCAAACTCTTGAAAATCTCCGGCGCGTACCGAATTCCGAAAACGTGATATCTTTTCTCTCTTTCAAGGCCTTGATTTTTTCCGACAAACGCAACTGGCCTTGAGCGAACAGCGAATTGCGCTCAAACCGCGTCATCTTTTTGAGAAAGCCGCGGTAATACAGCTCACTGACAATGGCTAGCGCAATGGTTTCCCAGTAGGTGGTCACGCTCCACTGGCCGAGAAATTCCAGTTTTATTTCCGCGTCCACCACGTCAATGCCCAAGCGGTACTGCGGGAGCTTAAATCCTTCCAGGAATTGCAAATATTCTTCGCAGAACATCCGCTCCTGATATTCGTTGGTCCCCCGCAGATAGTGAAGCTCTGTTTTGTTGAAACGTAGCTTCGCCACTTGGTCAAGCTGCCACTCAAGTTCGTCCAGGTCGATATAGTTGCGCATCCTGATGTTTTTGGTCCGGTTCTTGAAAGCAAATGTAGCAGAAACATCCGGATATTTACGCAGTATCACCTGCCCCATGGTGAATTTGTAGAAATCGATACCCAGTAAAGACTTGGCTATAGGCCCCTCCAAATATGATTCAAAAAAGTCTTTCACTAGTGCACCTCCCTTTCTTTATTTACCAACTCGGCCGCGAAATTGTAAGTCCATAACCTTTTTGCGAAAATCACTACTGGCCGCAAAGCCGATCCTGACCGTCTTTGACGAAAGATAAACTTCCGCCCGAGTGAATTCACAGCCCTGCGCGACCCCATCGGCCACAAAACGGGCCGGCCGTTTTTCCGGCTCCACCAACTCCAAAAAAACTGTTTCGTTTTCAGAAAGCACCGAGGTATTCCAGCCAAAACACTTTTGCGGCGCAATGGCTGTTAAAACGAAACTATTGGAATCAACATGAAGAATGGCGCCGCCCGCGTTAGCATTATAAGCCGTTGAACCAGCGGCGCTGGCCACCAAAATGCCGTCGCACTGGATCGGCGCAAAATAATTTTCCTTGTTAACCGACACGTTGACTTTCAAAGCTTGCGTTAGCGCGCGTTCAAAATTCACATCATTGAACGCGTACACGGTTTTGATACACGCCCCATCAAAGAGCCTGGCTTCCAAAAGTCTGGACTCAATGAACTGAATTTTATCCTGGCTCAATTCCGCCAGATTCTTTTGGCTAAATTCATTCATGGCAAAACCGATGCTGCTGGGGCCTCCTTGGTGTAAACCGATAAAAGGCAAATCCAGCTTCCAGTGCCGCTTGATCGCGTGGAGCATGGTGCCATCCCCGCCGATAACCACAATGGCTTCAGCTGTTGATGACTCCGTTTGTTGCTCCCAAGGAAGATCAAAACGTTTTCCCAATAAATCTTCGCGGCAAATCAAAAAGACTTTTTTCATTTATCTCATCTCCTCTCATAATATATTTTTTTGTAAAAGTGCTCCCTGCCTCAAACAGTTGCTTAAGACAAGAAAATTATTTCCGAAGTTATTCTTAAATTTTGAAATAACCTCGGACGCAATTTTCTGAAAAAGATTGGCGGCGGAGAAAAAGAATGTTTTCTTTTTCTCCGCCGCACTCGTTATAACTTTGTTTCTAAAGAACTTGTTTACTGTCCGAATCCCCCGGCCGCGGTCTTGCTGAAAGAGGCGGCGCTGCGGCTGGCCCGGACGCTGGACTGGGAGAAAACCTGGAAGGCTTTGCGAATTTCGCTGGGTGTGTTGTCGGGAGTGAGTATCCACTCATCCCGTAAACCCATCCGCTGGAAGATATCGCGAAAAAAATCTTTATCATCCTGCGTTTGCCCAATGCCCATGCCGGCAATGATATGCCGTTCTTTTTTAAGCATTTCAGTGACCACTTTTTTGATGGGCGCCGGATCCAGCACTTTTCTGGAATGCTCGTCCCGGCCGTCGGTAACGATAAGTGAGATGGTCCGCGCCGGCACTCCTTGATCGGCAAATTCCAGATACTTGACCATAACCGTGGCCAGCAAAACCATGGTCTCGTCATACAGCGGTGTGCCGCCGTTGGCTTGGTAATTCCGGCCGTCCATGCGTTTGGCTTGATCCAGCAGAACATACGGATACAGAATCTTGCCGTTGAGGTAGCTGGTCTGGACCAGGATATTATCAATTTGCTTGGACTCTCCCAGTGCGTCAACAACGATATTGTGACCATCGCGAACTGACTGTTCATTGCCGGCCGCGCTGATGGAACCGGAGTCGTCTATCTTCATGGACACGATGACGACTTCCGAAGCCTGCACATCCAAGGCGGAAATGCCCAGCGCCGGCTGAATCTGCGCTCCGAGGTCAACGACCGTCAGAGCGTTGATGGCGCCGGCTGATAATTCTCCTTCCGCTTTCGCTGTGCTAAACAATTGACCGATATTTACACTCTTGCTCATGGCGTATTCTCCTTTCAGGCCACCTTGGCCAGTTTTTCGGCCATGCCCGGCCAGGTTTCGATGGATTCGGTGGAGACAACCAGATTCATGCCCGCGTCAGCGAACTTCTGGAATGTCTGATCGGCCATGTCGGTGAAATCCACCACTCCCGGCACAACCACGGAAGATGTGCAATCTTCCACCAGATAAACCTTTTTGGCCAATTCCGGGTCTTTCGCCAGGATCTCGGTCAGGAAGTCCCCGATGGAAGCCGCCATGCAGTGGCTCTTGGCCTGCCCTACGATGACGACCACATCGGCCAGCATCAGGGTCTCAAGCAGTTTGGCGTTTTTCTGCGCGCCGGGAATCGGCTTGCCGTCCCAAAGCGTCATCACTTCGGGCCGAAAGATCGAATAGTGCTCGGTCAAGGGGTTCCCGCCTTTAATCTCGGGAATATTGGCCGCGCCCCGAGCCATGCTGTGAAACAGCCTGGCTTTCTCTACGACGCCGGCCAGCGCGTGACCGGGCTCTCCGATCAGGCAATGGAACGGCCAGATGTACAGCGACTGATCGGGATTGCGCAGAACCAGCTGGTCGCAATAGTAGATGAACTGCCTCTGCAACCAGGTCGGCGAAACGCCGAGCTGTACCGCCATGGCCGGATTGGGTCGCAGCCCGCTATCGCGGTAATCTTTGATGATAGTGTGCGCGTCAGCGAAGCTGTCGTCCGCTTTCAAATGCGCCAGTGGATGGAAGATCTGGAAGGGTAAGTGCGTGTCCAGCGTACAGATGATCTGAGTGATCAGACCGAGGTTGGTGTAAATGAATTTCGCCAGTCGATCCTGATCGTCCATCGCGCCGTTGCCGCTCCGGCCGCCCACGTAGAGCGAGCCCTGCGGAAAACTGAAATCCCGCTGATTATCCACGCAAAGCATGAAGATCTTGAGCTTGTCTCCGCCCACGGGTTTGAGGTTGAACCGTTTCACCCATTCACCAGCCGCGCTCATCAGAATGCTTTTGTCGGGCTGATAATTTGGATCCTGCGCATTGCTCTCTTTGTAAAAATCGGGTAATGCCAAACGTGTTGCTTTCATAGCCTTTCCTCCTTGTCTGTTTTCGTTTTGGCCACAATGATTTTTTACGCTTTCCTAAAAAAATTTTTCTTGATCCAGTTTCACCTCCTTGTCTTTGTCTCGTTATGTTATTTTCAAGGTCGTAATCTCACGCCTGCTAACCGCGTAGAGTAGACCGGCTCCCGGAAAAAGATGGGCGCCAGAATGAACAAATGGTTCGGTATCGGGAAATTCCCGGGTCTTTTGGATTTTGTCATTCACTACTTCCAAGCGCACAATGCCTTCATCGGTAGCGGCAAAAAGAAAATTACCCACGGCGCATTTCCCCCGGATCTGCGCCAGCCACTCTTCGGCTTTAGCTTGCCATTCTTTAGCCGAAGCCAAAACTTGGCCGTCTCGGCTGATCAAAAAACATCGCTTGATCATCCGGCCTCCTTCTTCAGAAGTCATGAAAAACCAACACCGCTCCTGGCTGAAAAAACAAGTCGAATCAATCAGCTGACCCGCACCCAGATCCAGATTAACGGAATCATTTACTCCGGGACGATCCGCGTCAAAAACGAACGCGACGCTTATTCTCCCGGCTCGGTAAAAACCGAATCCGAATTTCTCTCCCGCCCAGAACAAGGTCTGGCCGGCCAGAACATTACCAATGTGTTGCGGTCCGAATTTTCCATCCCGCATCAATTGGCCGCCCGCCAACCAGTAACTATGCCGGCCATTAGCGTCAAACATCGGCAGACTCATAAACGAATCTACTTCTATTTTATTGATCTGCCCGCTTGGGCTAATGTCCACCACCTGCTTGCCCTTGCCCAGCAGGGTAGCGTCGCCGTTGAGGCGATAACGCACCAGCGGATCTAACTTTCCCGTCAGAACGCTTTGGCCGTTTTCGCGGAAGAATTTTGTCTCCCGGTATTCCAGCCAACGCATTTTCCCTTGCTGGAAAGCTGCAAAGACAATGTCTCCGTCCGTTCGGAAAATTCTGGTCGCTATTACTTTGCCCCGAATAGTCACCATCTCTTTGATGGCAGCCGGAGCAGCTTGCGCACAATTAGGACAAACCCCGCGTGCGTGCTCAGTGCCGCAATTGGCACATTTGGCCCAACGCAGATTTTCCAGTAGTAATCGAGGAAATTCTCCTCGCCGGTCTTTTTCGAAAACCTGATAAAAATATTGCATCAGGTCATCGGGTAAAATACCCCGGTATGGTAGTACTGGCTTGGGATAGCGGACATCCGAATGAAAAACCGTTATCCGGCGCATTGGCCGCTCGCTTTCTTTGATTTTGCCAGGGACTTTGGGGCGATAAACGCCGCCATAAATATCCACCAGCAAAAAAGAACGCAGCAGCATCGCCGCAAAAGCGTACCAATCCGAATCTCTTGAGTGAAGCCGCATAAGATCCAACTCGCCGTTTTTCACGGTGCAAAGCAATGGATCCACGAAGCGAACGTTGAACATCCGGCAAAGAAACTGTCCAAATTGATAACTATCCGCATCAATAAAATATGCCTTGGTTCGGGAAACAAGCACGTTAAGATCATTAAAGTCTCCGATAACCACGCCGCGGCCGCCCAGTCGGGAAATCGTCAAATGCATGTCCAGAAAAATTTCCTGGACATCACCGTGGCTGATTGCCTGGCGAAAAGCCAGATCCGAATAACGAATAAGCATTTCGGCATTCTCTACTAATTTCATGGTGAAGCCGATGATCTGCCCGCCTACACCCTCGGTCACGAACTCTTGCGGCACGATAACGCGCTCGGGCAAGTTTAACGGAAACTTCCGCAACTTAACCTGATGCTCCTTAATCCGGGATTCGGCCGATTTTTGCTCGTGAGGCGAATCAGCATAATCGGGGTGGCTGGGCGCTTTGAATATCTTGACCGCTTTATCCGCAGTCAAATAGACATCCGCCTCGCCGCCCTTTGTTGAGTTATTAACCTTAAGGCGAACTCGGCGCCCATTCACACAGATTTCCATGACGCCTCCTTTCCGGTCTGGCGGCGAGCCACTACTAAAGTGGTATCGTCGGCTAGCCAGCCGGTTTCTTTTTCCAAGCATTGGTTTTCCCAGTCGGGCCTTATTACTTCCCGGTTTATCTGGAAAAGCCGGCGCCGAATACTGTCCGGATTTTCAAAGAAAAGACCAGTTTCCCAAAATTGCTTCAGAGAACCGACCTTCTCCTTCTTCCCGGGCAGATTGTTATCAGCGGCGGCAATCAAATCTTCCAAACCATCGCTGGCGATCAAAACCGACTCAACCATTTCCAACGGAAACATAAAATCTGTTTTGAACCTGAACATCGCTGATTCTGAAACATCCAGCGAGCTGTCGATTAATCCGCCGTAAGCTAAATATGGCGGTGCGTTGCCTGGAAAAGGCCCTTCCCGGAAAACTTTTCCGTTGAAGGCGTGAAAGCCATCGCCTACGGAAAAAGTAATCACACCACGATTAGTCAGAGCAAAACCCATAACCGTGAACAAAAACAAATCGCTCACTGTTTGCGTCAAGCTCTGTCCCATGTTAAGCGCCAGCGTTCTTAGCTGGGCCAGTGCGTCCCGTCGAACCCTTTCCATCATAGCGTCGGGATCAAGCAAATCATAAAGGTCTAATATTTTTCGGACCGACTCAACGACCAGCCGCGCGCCGATTTTAGCTCCCACCTCACTATGAGGCGCCGAGCCGCAACCGTCGCAGACAACCGCCACGATCATTTTGTCCGACACAAACCACCAGTAAGCATCCTGGTTACCCAGGCTGATCACCCGATGGTCCTTGCCCATAACCGTTCCACCCGCAATCTCAAATCCGTTCATAAATCATCTCCTTTCACTAAAACCTATATTGATATATTAAGGAACTTTCCAATCCTGAAAAGGATTTTATGAATCTATTCAGAATCGATAACCGTAGCACTCTTTTTAATTTTTGTAAATAGTGCCCATTCTGAATGGATGCTAAAAATACTCTTCAAAAAATATGGCTCGATTATTATTGTATTCTATACACTAACTTATGATAAAAAAATATATTGGCCCTTTACTTCCTCATTAACCGCCTGTCCGTAAAAATTAATTTATAAAACATCAACTGTTTGTGATTTTTTGCTGATAAACGTGAAAAGTTCCGCTGGCCGGTTGGGTTCTCCCCTCTTCTGCCGACCCACTTTCTTTATTAAATTAAGAACTTTTATCTTTTTTTGGAAATTACGCTTATCCAATTTTCGATCTAAAATTACCTCATAAACTTGCTGCATCTGGCTCATGGTGAATTGCTCGGGTAAAAGACTATAAACAATATTGGTATAAGCTAATTTAGAACGCAATCGCTCCAGAGCCGTCATTATTATTTCTTTATGGTCATATGCTAAAGACGGAAGATTATCGGCTCTAAGCCACTTAATGTCAGCGTAAGCCTCGGTTGTTTTCAGGTTTATTCTTTTATCCGGCGGAATTAACGCAAAATGCGCCACTGAAACAACTCGACCGAACGGATCCCGATTAACGCTGCCAAAGGTATAAAGCTGTTCCAAATGCACATTGCTCACGCCCGCTTTTTGAAATAGATGACGCTTAACTGCATCGTCCACCGATTCTTTGGGCATCACCATTCCCCCCGGAAGAGCCCAACTTTTCTTAAAAACTGGCTGTTTGGGTTTAATTAAAAGAACCTGCAAAATACCGTCTTTTATAGCGAAAATAACCACGTCTATTGCGACTATAACGAACTTATGGGTCTTTTTAAGCACTTGCTTCATTTCTTTGTATTAGTGTATCTCATACACATACTATTCCTTTTCAAAAAGCTTGTCAAGCCCCATCAGAAGTTTTTATCCACAACGAAAAAACGACTCTGTTTTTGGCAGAGTCATCCCTTGGTAATTTTTAACACACTATCCTCCGTTCTCAAGCGCCAGAATTGAAAGCGTTTGCCAATATTCGTAACCATCTTTATGCTCCTTTTTCATCCCGTTCTTTATCAAATAATCCAGCCAGAATTTATTGTTAATAATGTTGTTAACCTTTAGTGGCACCGTCATTTTTTCAATCACGGTTATTGGCATTTTCGGCTTTTCTTTTAAACTAATCCCGCTGCAAAGACTGGAAACATTAGTCACCAATAATCCCCCTGGATTTAAATATTTGTGCCCCTCTTGAATTAGGTGGTTTAAAAGCCCTACTCCTTCGTAGGGGTTATCGTCTATGCTCGCCGGCCGCGGCACGTATGGCGGATTGGCTATTATCAAGTCGAATTTTTGATTTTTAATCTTTTCCAACCCTTCGCCGACATAAAAAGACGCCCGCTTGTCTTTAATATTATCCATCGCGCACTTCACCGCGTATTGATTAATATCATTAATCAAAATTGATTTTATCCCGGAAAATTTTTCCAAAACATATTTGCTCAAAAAACCCGAACCGCAACCAATCTCAACCGCTGATTTGAACCTCTCCCCTTTTGAGACAAGTTGGCCAAGTGCCTTGGCAAATATAATCGTATCAATTGACGGACACCAAACATTGATATGCGATTCATCCCAAAACGTGCTCACCCCGTCATATTCCACAATCCGCGGTCGACTGGCGCAAAGCGAAAAAAGCGTATCGCGTAATCCTGGCGCCAGTTGGCCAATCCGATAATTGTCGGTCATCAACACCGGCCGGTCAAATTTATGGACCAGCATTTTTTTATCATCAGGATAAGTCAAAACCCGCTGGCCACTTTGTCTATCCTTGCCCATAATACTGGCCAGTTCCACGCCATTAGCCCAATATTCCTGTGTTTTTAAATCTTGGCTGATTTTTATTATCATATTCTTATTCTATTAATCGTTTATGCTCCTCGCTATTCACAAGCCCGCAACGTTTGTATTTTTTCGGCGTTCCGTCTTCTTTAGTCGCTCCGCACGGACACGGATCATTTCTGCCCACCGAAGCCTTCTTGCCCGCCGAAGCTCCAGCGAAGGAGGGGGCGGAGGCGGGCCGGCCGATTGGCTGGCCGGCTTTTATTTCTTTCATCTCCTTCCTCTCCGCGGCGCGCTCGCTCATTATTTCCACTTTATAGATTGACCCGACAAAACTGGTATTAATCGCGCCAAGCAATCGCCCAAATAATTTATGGCCTTCGTTTTTGTATTCCACCAGCGGGTCTTTCTGGCCGTAGGCGCGCAGGCGAACGGAATCACGCAAATGCTCCATTTCATCCAAGTGCTCCATCCAAAACATATCTATGGTGCGTAAATAAAACATTTTTTCAATCTCGCGCATTTTAGCCTCGCCAATTTGCGCTTCTTTAGCTTCATACGCTTGCTTGGCCAAACCAACCAAATAATCAATTAGGTCATCCTTGGTTTTGGCGTCAGCCATGATTTGGCGAGCTTCGCTTGACACAGGAAAAATATTTTTTATGACCTCATACATTTCTTCTAAATTCCAGTCGTCGCTCCACTCGCCCGGCGCGTGAAATTTTACTATTTTACTTATCTCGTGCGCGATAGTATCTAAAGTCGATTCGCGCAAACTTGCGCCCTCTAAAATTTCCAGCCGTTTGCGATAGATCGTTTCGCGCTGCTTATTCATCACGTCATCGTATTCCAAAACGTGCTTGCGCGTGTCAAAATTAAAGCCTTCAATTTTGGCCTGCGCGCTTTCAATGGCGCGCGATATAATTTTATTCTCAATTGGCTGG
>JAHKAK010000106.1 GCA_018826025.1 Patescibacteria group bacterium | reverse complement strand
TTTTTGGCGCCGATAACCCTCAAGAGAGTCCGAATGGAGCGAGCAGTGCCGCCTTGGCGGCCAATAACCTGCCCCATGTCCTGCGGATTGACTTTGAGAGTCAACAATACTCCCATTTCGTCAATTTTCCGGTCGGTTGCCACCTCATCCGGGTGATCAACCAAGCTCTTGATAACATACTCCACAAACTCCTGGTCCTGATATTTAGCCATATCTTTCTTACTATAATTTAAGTTTTTTAAAGTAGTAGCCGACCTCGGGATTGCCAAAGCTCACCCTTGTCTACTATTATCCACAATATAGCATTGGCGGAAAATTGTGTCAATAAATAAAAAAGCGGACATTGGTTTGTCCGCCTTTGGTACTAAAACTGTATGGAAATGCCTCAGAAAGACTTCTCGAGCGTTTTTCTGATATTGCCTATCTCCTTATTGGCGAAAAGGCTCCGCGTATTTTTCAGGCGCGCCGCGATAATTTTCACCCACAGCCTGAAAGAATAGCGATCCGAGAGTAGCATATTAATGAACTTCTCGGCCGTCTCGAGCGAGTCGCCTTCCTCAAAAATGATCTCGGGGTGACCCACGACTATAAGACGATCATTGAATTTAAACTCTTCTGCGACCTTGATGATTCTATCAGCAAGCAAAATAGGCAATATACAATCTGCTTCTTTCACTTGAATGAAAATGTAATTAGTCGCTTCGTCCACACCTTCCTTTCCCTCGTACCTTTTCCAGCTTATCCCTCGTGCCACCCCCTTAAACCTTTCCGAGCTCCCAAATGCGCACGCCTTTAAAACATCTTTGGGTCCGAGTTTTTTACCACACCAGCTTAGTCTCATTTTCATGGAATCACCTCCATTTTGCCGTATTTATGGCATACGACCGCCTTATTTTAGGTACATTATAAGTATACACCTTATCGTAAGATATGTCAATGTCAATCGCCAAAAACCAAAAACCCCGCGCTGAGCGGGGCTTAAAATTGTCCTCTGCTAATAGCTGTGCCTTAATTTTAATCCACCAATTCCACGCCTACTTTTTGAGCAATTTGCTCAACCCATCTTTTCAAACGATTAATTTCCGCGTCGCGTACTTTTCTCTCTTCCAAATAATCCGCGTATTGCTTGGCAACCTTGTCCAAGCTGTTAAGAAGTTTGCTAAAATCTTCTTTGAGAGAATTCATATCCGTTTTAATAGACGCGACATCTTCTTTCAAGGTGTAAACATCTGCTTTCAGAACCATCACATCACTTCTTAAGACGCCTACGTCTTTCTTAATAGCAACTAAATCAACCCTCCTCGCCGTTTCCGCAAAGCCTCGCTGCACCATTCCAGCCAAAACATCCATGGTAATTTTTTTGCGTTGTTTTTTCATAGCCCCATTTTACCACAACCAAAAAGCCACGCAAGACCCACTAAAATAAACATTATTGTGTCAACTTCGTGCGATAGCATTATTTTGGCACAACTATAAATAAAACCCCGCGGCTGGGCGGGATTTAATAATTATCTAAGTATGTCATTCTGAGGCGTAGCTGAAGAATCTATCATAGATCCTTCCCCCGCCACAGCGGGATCAGGATGACACAATGAGGTTATTCTGTTTTCACTTCTTCCGCGGTCTTTTCTTCCTTTATTTCCTCTGCCAGCGCCTCTGCCTTTGCTTCCTCTGCGGGCTTGTCCGCCGAAGTTTCAACGGAGGCGGATTTTTCTTCTGCCGGTGATTCTGCTGCCTTAACGGCTTCCGCTTCTTTCGCTTTTCTGGCTTCCTGCGTTTTTTTCTTTGGCCGCCAAGCCTTAACTTTAGCGCCGGTAATTATTTTTTCGTTCACCAAAAGATTATGCACGGTGGCTGATGTTTGCGCGCCCTTGGCCAGCCAATATTGAATACGCTCGGCTTTCAAAGTTTTAGTTTTCAGGCGCGGATTATATGAACCTAAAATTTCAATGAATTTGCCGCGCACGGGATTTGTTTTCTCGGTCAAAACAACCCGGTACGCGGGTTGATTTTTCTTGCCGATTCTGGTGAGACGGATTACGAGCATAAAATTTGCTATTTATGATTTATGATTAAAGATAGCTCAATGAGTTAAAAATGTCAAAAATTTTCAATTATCAATTCTCAATTTTCAATCAATAATCAATTTACAAATTATCAATTGAAAATTAAATCATTGAAAATTCATTGATAATTGAACATTGAAAATTGATCATTTAAAAACAAGATTCTTCCCTTCGTTCAGAATGACTGCTTACTTACCATTACCTCCATTCCACCCCTTTGCCGTCAACGCCGCTTCCGCCGCTTTTTGCTGGGCATCTTGCTTGGAAATGCCTTCGCCTTCCGCCACTAATTCATCGTCTAAATACACACCGACATTGAAATGCTTGGCGTGGTCCGGCCCCCACTCTTTCAAAACTTCATAGCTTGGCGTTATTCCCACTCGATCCTGCGCCTCTTCTTGAAATAAACTTTTAGCGTCACGATACGCGCCAGCATTTAAAATTTCCGACAAATGGCTTAAAATATTTTTGGCTATGAATTCGCCAGCCGCTTCTATCCCCTGATCCAGAAAAATCGCGCCAATTAACGATTCCATGGTATTGGCTAAAATATACTGGCGCGCCCGGCCCATGTCTTTAGCTTCGCCGCGGCTTAGCATCAAAAAATCATTCAAGCTTATCGCTTCGGCAATCTCCGCCAATTTTTTCGCGTTAACCAGCGCCGCCCGCCAATTGGTTAATTCGCCTTCGGGGTTGGGATAATTCGAGTATAAATATTTCGTGACCACCAACTCTAGTACCGCGTCCCCCAAAAATTCCAGGCGTTCATTATGCTCCAAACCAAAATCCGGGTTTTCGTTCAAAAAAGAACGATGGACGAAGGCTTGCTGAAGTAAGTTTTTATCTTTAAAAATTATACCTAATTTATCCTCTAGTTTTGATAGATCTTTCATCAAAAAATGGAAAATGTAAAAATCAAAATGGAAAATGACAATGTAGAGTTGCGTGGCAACCACGTTGCTTTACGCAATGTAAAATGTTTAAATGACAGCTTCGCTGTCATCCTGAGCGAAGCGAAGGATCTAGATTCTTCGGGCTTTGCCCTCAGGACGACACTTTGTGTCGATTTTACATTTTGATATTTAAATTTTTAATTATTTATTACTCGTCTTTCCTCGGCTCGCCGATTTCACGGTAGACGGTGCCCAAAACGCCATTCACAAATTTACCCGAGCTTTCGCCGCTGAAACTTTTGGCTAATTCAATGGCTTCGTTAATCGCGACTTTTGGCGGCACTTCGTTACGATCACTCAATAAAAGTTCATAAAGCCCCAAACGCAGGATGTTGCGGTCAATAATCGTAATCTGGTCCAGGGGCCACTCGGGCGCTGATTTTTCTATAATTTTATCCAATTTCGGATAATTAGCCGCCACGCCCTTGACCAAGCGCCAAATAAAATCCGCCCCGTCCATCCCGGGCCCAAATTCCTCCATGTTTTTTGCCACCGCTTCATTTAATTTGCTTTCATCCTTGCCCCAAAAATCCCACTCGTAGAGCGATTGCATGGCGATTGATCTGGCAAGATGTCGATTAGCCATAAATAACGTAGAAGCAACTTTACGCAAAGCACTCACGCAATTTTACGCAAATTTTGCGTGTATTTTTGCGTGTATTTTTTAGCGTTTTTTTGCTTCTAGTGTTCATGCTCTTCCTGCGCCTTTTCTTCTTGTGTTTTAAGCTCTTTAGCCCGCTTTTTCTGCTCGCGTTTGGTGAGTTTTTTCATCACGTCCAAAACTTCCCGGCCTTTATAAGTGCCACAGTTTTTGCAGACTTGATGCGGCAAGATCGGCTGACCGCATTTTAAACATTTGGTTAAGCCCAAAGCTTTTAATGCCTGATGGGAGCGCTGCCTGTTTCGTTTTGATTTGGTGTGCCGTTGTCGTGGTACTGGCATATTTTTAATGTAAAATGCAAAAATCAAAATTAAAAATGACAATGTAAAATGATAAAATGACAACTCCGTTGTCATCCTGAGCGAAGCGAAGGATCTAGATCCTTCGGCCCGCCGTGGCGGGCCTCAGGACGACGCTTCGCGTCGATTTTACATTTTGAGATTTACATTTTTAATTATTCTTAAACGGTATAAGCCCCATATTATCCAAATACGCTCTGGCTGATTCGTTGCTGGGCTCAATTTCCAAAACCCTCTGCCAGGCGCGCCGCGCTTCGGAAAAATTTCCTTGCTGGTAGTGAAGTTTGCCCAGCTGTAAATACGCGTCCACGTATTGGTCATCCAGCATTATCGCCTTGTCAAAATACGACTGAGCTTGGCTAATTTCACTCTTCGCGACATAGAGCGTTCCAGCCACCAACCAAACTTGCTTGGCACCCTGATTTATTGTTAGCGCCCGATCAAAAAACTGCAAGGCCAAATCGTTAAATCCAATATTTTGAAAAAACGAGCCAAGCCTCAAGGCCTCAAAAAAATCATTCGTGGTCAAGTATTTTTCTATATATTGGCCTGTGCTATCTTGGCTCAAAACATTTTGGACAATAAGCGTTTTATTAGTTTCGTTATCACGCGCCCAGATCACTACTGCCGGGTCCAGATAAACCATCTTCCACTCTTCTCTTTGAGACATCTGGCGCAAAAATTCTTGCCCCCAAGGCGTGCCGTCCGTGTGGGCAAAAAAAACCAGATTAATTTTATAAACCTCGTCCGCGTATTTTTGCCAGACTGCCTCATTCGTCTGCATCGGAATATAGACGCTCTGCAAAAATTGCGCGGGATACGCTTCTGGTCTCCCGTCCACGAAAACTTGATAATCCGGATATAGCCGCCAAATCAGATAACTGCCGATGTCAAAATTATTAAACAGCGGACCTGGAATTTTATTTTGTTTTAAAAAATCAACCGCCGCCTCCGCTCCTCTTGGAATCAACAAGCCGAATTGCTCGGACTTCATTGATTTTAAGTAGAAACGGTTGGTCGCGACGGCATAAATGCTCGCGCTCAGAATAACAAAAATAATGGCAATGGTCAATAGACGTAAAAAACCGCGACCGCGCCATTTCTCCCATTTGGCAAAATACCGGCCAAAGCTGAGCTTAGCTTTGCCAAAACGCTCTCGCGCCACCACGAAATTCTCCGTTAAAACCGGCAAAATCATCAGCCCCAACAACGGAAAATTTCGAATCGCGCCCCAGGACATAAAAACCACAAACAGCGCGCCTAACAAATAAAACAGTTTTATCCGGCCCAAGTTTATTAAGAAAACCAGCGCCAACGCGACCAGCGCCACTTTGAAAAAAACGATTGTTGGATTAAACATCAACGTTTCCAGAAAAAACGGTGACTGGTTCTCAACGATAGTATATCCATAATTGGAAAAAATATACAAAGGATACAACGCCCCGCGCCAGGTGTTAGGATTTATCAGCGCCGCCGCACCGACAAATACCCCAAGCAACATCACCTGCGCAATATATCTCTCCGGTTTTTTTTGTTTGGCCAAAAGATAGACGGCGCGGCGGCGCTGCCAAAGACGGTCCAGGAAAAAGAAAAAGATAAAAACTAGGCCGTAAACAAAAGAAATATGCAAATTTACCCAAAGCGCGGTCAACGGAACTAACAACCAGAAATGCCAGGAAATTTTTTCTTTATTTTTATCCAAAATAACCAAAAATAGCGCCAGCAATAAAAATCCGAACGACTCGGGCCGAATATCTGTGCGCTCTAAAATCAGTCCGGCGCCTAATATCGCCACCAAAATGGAAAAAATAAAATAATTTGACCGCCAGGCCAGGCGCCAAACCAAAGCGAACGCCGCTAAAATCAACAAAGCGTTAAAGATAATCAGCCCTTTAATTCCAATGGCCAGAGACAGCAAATAATAAATTACCTCACTCAACCAATGGTGATTGATAAACGGCCAATCAGGATTGGTGTAAGAAAAAAGATTGGTATGTGGCACTGCTTTGGTCTGCCAGATGATTTCGCCCAGCTTCAAGTGCCGCCCCAGATCTTGATTTATGGCTGAAGCGCTGTGAATTAAAAAAACCGCCAGTGCTATAAAAACTAGTGCGACTAAAACTCGCCGTAACAATTTCGGCCAAGAAAAAAAAATTTGAGAGACTTTTTCCTCCATTAATTGTATTATATCACAAAATTTAGCCTACCTACACGGCGCAAAACTCTTTCGGTGAATCGCGCAGGGACCGTGTTGCTTGAGCGCGGCCATATGCGCGCGGGTGCCATAGCCCTTATGCCGGTCAAAACCGTATTGCTGGTATTTTTGATGGTACTTTACCATCATCCTATCGCGCGTGACTTTGGCAATGATGGAAGCGGCGGCGCAGGACCAGATTTTGGCGTCCCCGCGCACCACGGCCTTCTGGCTAAGTGACAAACCTTCTAGTAAAAAGTTGCCATCCAGCAACAGATAATCGGCCACCACGCCCTTTTTGGCTAATTCTGCCAGCGCTTGCTTCATCGCCAGTTTAGTCGCCGCCAAAATATTTATCCGGTCAATGATTTTTTCCGAAACCAAACCGATCCCCCACTTAATGTTCGGGTGTCGTACTAACAGTTTATACCACTGTTCGCGTTGCTTCTGGGAAAGCCTTTTTGAATCCCGAATATTATTTATAGTTGTCATCCCGGGCCCGCCTGCTAACGCCTGAGCGTAGCGATGGCGGGCAGGCTTGACCCGGAA
>JAHKAK010000105.1 GCA_018826025.1 Patescibacteria group bacterium | reverse complement strand
TTTTATTTAATATTTCACAGTACTTCATTTTAGCTGATGTTATATACCACTAACTATAGTGAGCGCCACTTATGGTGTTAACTATACCTGCTCTTGACAGGGTTTCTCTATTTGTTAATATTATATTGAAAAAGGTCTTCGGCCGTGGTTTATATACCACACTTAGCGGAAGGTCTTTTTTTATTTGTCGTCAGCGGGAAAAACGGATACTAACCATTTTTGGCCGCTCCTTTTATTTTCTTTTATTTGGACAAAAAATAAATCGTTGCTTTTAGTAGCCCCCGCGAAACGATGAAGTATTTCGGCCCGCTTATTGGGGTTTTCTTTTGAAATCGGATCAAAGGAGTTATCCCTGATAAGTTCAATGGCGCAAGGAAAATATTTTAACCTTCTCATTCTATCGCGCCAATTTTGTTTATCAAATAAATGTTGCCAAAATAATTCCAAAAATATTTTATCTTTTTTAAAATACAACGAACGAACATATGGCCGCCTTTTTGTTTTTCTTTTAATCCGCCGGTATAAATCCAAGGATTTATGATGAACTTCACGAAAATCAGTTCCAGAAAGTTTAGCTGTTTTTGTCTTATAAATTTTCATAAAAAACAATCTTTCCGTGCCAGACCTAAACCTTATTCTCCGATCCAAACAATTTAATTTTTTCCTCAACCACTTTTTTCACTTCCTCAAAACTTGATTCTAAAAGCTTATACGGCGTGGTTTCATCGGGGTGTTCGGCAAGTTCTTTATCCAACCCCGCTTTATAAGCCAAGCGAAGCTCCGTGTTAATGTTCACTTTCACGATACCCAATTCAATCGCCTTTTTAACGTCTCCAGCGGGAATGCCCGAACCCCCGTGCAAAACCAAAAATACTTTATCTCCCACCGCCTCTTTAATCTCCGCCAGGCGCCTCAAATGCAATTTTTCCTCGCCCGCCTTAAAAACGCCGTGCGCGTTGCCAATAACAATGGCCAAAGAGTCCACTCCTGTTCGCTCAACAAAATCCAAGGCCTGTTCCGGACTGGTTAAATCGCTCTCTTTAATTTCCAGCTTCTCTTTATGTAATGATGAAGCGCCCCGCAAATAACCAAGCTCTCCCTCAACGATAATTTGCCGGTCAAAAGTTTTTTCTACCTCGCGGATATATTTTACCACATCACAAGTTTCTGTTAAATTTTGCGCGTATGGCAAGCCGGACCCGTCAAAGTGCACGGCGTTATAACCGGCGGCCACGACTTTTTTTATCATGGCTAAACTCTTGCCATGGTCCAAATTCAAAATTATCGGCAAACCCGTGGCGTGGCGCCAAACCTCCACCATAGCCACGGCTTCGCGCCAGCCAAAAAACTTGCCTTCGCCTTCGGAAGTGGCCGCAATAATCGGCGATTTCAATTCCTTGGCCGCCGCCACAATTGCTTTTAAAATTTCGGCGGTGGAAAAATTAAACGCACCCACCGCATAATGTTCTTTTTGTGCCTTTTTTAAAATCTCTTTCATAATTTGGCTACGAAATACGAAAATAATACGAAATTACGAAAAATCAACCATTTACTATTCTCTTAAACTTTACGCCGGTATTTGTAAAATGCGCTATAATTCCAAGCTTTAATTTTCTGGCCCTTAAATAAGAGTACAATTGATCAATGTCTTTTTTTCGAAAATAATTCCTAACTTTAATCTCCAAAATTATCTTACTATCAATTAAAAAATCAAAATAATATATACCAATAAATTTCCCTTTATAATTTATTTTTACTGGTAACTGTTCTTCAAATGACAGCTTTCCATTCCTGAAATCATTAGCTGCGGCTCTTTGATAAAAATTTTCTTTATGCCCCGCTCCAACTTCCTTCCAGACATCAAATAAAATTCCCATTATTTGATAAGACAATTCTGGATATATTAAATCTTTTCTTCTTATTTCAGTCTTAAGCATTTAATTTTCGTATTTTCGTATAGTTTCGTATTTCGTAGCTATAATTCAATGACTCCCTTTTCCATGTTCTCCACCAACATCTCCTCCAGCTTTTCTTCACCCATAAACTCAATAAAAATCTTATTCCACAACGCTTCCTGCTGATGATATAAATATTTGCCCAGCCCCCCGTGCGTCAAAGAAATCAGGTTATCCAGCAAATCAAAGCTCACGATTTCCTCGCCCCGCTTGCCGGCTGGAAAAAGCTCGCCAGAAAAATCATCAATACCGCGCCAAAAATCAAGTTTCAATTGCGGATTTTTTTGCGCCAGTTCATC
>JAHKAK010000104.1 GCA_018826025.1 Patescibacteria group bacterium | reverse complement strand
TTTCAGCATCACGAATTTACTATTAAGCCTAAATATTTATATTTTATTTTTAGCAAATAAAAAAGGGGTCCGCGTTTGGTGAGACCCCTATCCCCTGCTACCGGGTCTTCCCGGATTTTAATAAAACGGATACTGTATAGGTTCAGCTTGAACGCTCCAATCGCCGAGGTCAAAATCTTTGACTGGTTTTTCCGAAACCCATTGGCCATCCGGTCCGACCCATTTGATCTTTTTAAAGTCCGTATTTTCTTTCTTTGTTTCATCCAGCTCGAAGCCAAATGAAACGTGCGAAAGGATTTTTTCGCAGCTCTGGCAAGCCCAGTCCGCGTCAATTGAATCTCCTGGCATGTCATCAATAGAAAGTAACGCGCCGCAATGTTCGCACAATCCTAAACCCTCCAAAGACACCAAAGTTTTCGTCGTCATAGCTCCTCCTCTGGGCTACTTGTTATCTATCGAGGTTCAACCTCGATAGACTGTTATTACGCAAGCTTTTATTATGGGATAAAAAATGATAAACTTTTAATATGCGTATCTCCTATTCGGCCCTTGAAACCTTCAAGCGCTGTCCGTTAAAATTCAAATTCCAATATATTGATAAAATAAAAACTCCCAAATCTAAAG
Source organism: Patescibacteria group bacterium (assembly GCA_018826025.1). GTDB lineage: Bacteria > Patescibacteriota > Minisyncoccia > Portnoybacterales > GWB1-42-6 > UBA8475. The sequence continues at coordinate 3,062 of JAHKAK010000104.1, read as the reverse complement.
AGGCGGCTTTTGGCACGCTGTTGCACAGCGCCCTGAAAATTTTACACGAACCCGGGCTTATTATCCCCACGGAAGAAGATATCTTAAAATTCATCAACGATAATTGGGATACTGCATACTATTCTTCGGAGCAAGAATCAGCCATGGCTTTCGCTCAAGCGATAAAAATAATGAAAGAATATTATGCCAAGAATTATCCGGCGGATTTTAACGTGTTGGCTTTGGAAACACCATTTGAGGTGCCGATTCAAATCAGACAAGAATTGCATTTAATCACCGGCAAGATAGACCGGGTGGATAAGACCGCGGACGGAGCGTTAGAAGTCATAGATTATAAAACCGCTAAGAAAATGCCTTCGCAGGAAGCGGTTGATAAAGACTTACAGCTGGCGGTTTATCACTTAGGCGTGGCTAATCGCTGGCCATCACTGACACAAGAAGGCCGTGGGCTAAAAACCTCGCTTTATTTTCTAAAACACGGCGAAAAACTTTCCACTACGCGCACGCCGCAAGATTTAGCTGCTACCAAAGCCAGCGTCATTAAGGATTTTGAAATTATCAGCCGCGCGGCTAAAGAAGCTAAATTTCCCCCGACTCCCAACGCCTTATGCGATTGGTGTGAGTTCCAAAAAAGCTGTCCGTATTTTAAACATAAGTTCAAAGAAGCCAAAATCTTTTTCAACGACCAGGACGTTAAGGCTTTGATTGGCGAGTACACGAAACTGAACCAGGAAATTGACGAGCGCGACAAGCGCCTGAAAGAATTAAAAGCTGATATGTCCAAGTTTATGGACCAAGAAGGGCTGGAAAGATTATTTGGCGACGACGGCTATATCACCCGCCAGGCTATCCAGCGCTTTAAATACGATAGTGAAACATTACGAGCGATCCTGGAACCGCTTGGACGCTGGCAAGACGTGCTTAAAGTTGATGATGTACGACTAAAAAAAGTGGCTAAAGAACTGCCGGCCGCCAAACGCGCGAAAATCGAAGAAGCGCGGAAGCTTGATAAAGAATATAAAATTTTGTCATTGAAAAAATCCACCAAGAGCGGAAAAAAATAATTGCTAAAACATTCTGATATTCTGCAGAATATCAGAATGTCAGAATCTGCCCATTCGTACGAATTAGATAATACAACTAAACGAACACTTAAAATTAATTCACTTGGTCGGAGTGCGTGAGATTTAACAAAAAGAAAAAGGGCTTGTTTTAATGAACAAGCCCTTTATATTAAATGTCAGCGGTACCAGAAATGAGCTCCCGAAGCCTTTGGAGGCCAGCTTTACGCGTAGCTTGCTTCGGTTGCTTATAGCTTAATTTCACTTCTGTTTTGCTTTTAAGCCATTGGGGAACTTTAACATTTTTTGTTACCACTATTTTTGTTCTTGGCTTTTTCATAAATCCTCCTTTCACATCAATTTTCCCTGAGCGCTCGCGGAGTTGTTTTTCTTAATTTTTCTCTCTTCGCCTCAAGCTTATAAAATGCCATGGTTTGGATTGGAGGCTTTCCTTTTACCATAAAGCGCCATTCTCCAGGAAACCAGTGCCGAACAGGTTCCAAGGCAATAAGAGCGTCTTTTTTTGTATAAATTTTCATTTCTCCGGGGCGATCCTTGTATCGCCGAAAATAACCTTTTACTTTTTCCCACAAATGCAGTCCCATTTTGTCCTCCCTCTGCGCCTAAAGCGCACCTAAGATTGTTTATGGCTCATATTCTTCTGCACCAGTAATGCTCCGGTTTATACGTTCAAAGCATTTATCTTCTAACCAACCGACGAAGCGTTGCCCGAATAAAACAACCATTACCGCTACCGCCGCTAACACCAAACAAACGATAAGCCAGGTTTCCATAAATCACCTCCTGCTATTTGATTAATCAAACACAGAGAAAAAAACCACTGCCAGCAAAAGCAAACCTAAAAATTCCCAGACTCCCATAGAACGCCTCCTCCTTCATTATTTTTTGTTAAACAACCAGCCCTTTATTGATATTACTTTATACTATAAATCCATGATTTAATCAACCCCGTATAGAAGTTCTATCTTGCTTTTCTCATTCGACAAGTAAGCGGGCGATGTCGCCTAGCGGCTTTGTCAGCAAAACCTCCATTCTTTAAAATAAACTTCTAACGGGGCAAGGGTTTTACGTATCCAGCCGGCGCTTTGCTGGTAATATAAGTGCAGGGGGAGAAACCGGCCGTCTGGGCTTCGGTTTCAGAATTAAACCAGATTTGATTTTCCAATTTTATATTCTGTCCGTAAGAGCACCAGGGCCAGTGGTATTTGGTGCCGCTTTTGCTGGCTACAAACAACCCTTTGGCATTGGTGACGGCGCTTTGAGCCCCCTGCTCTGCCGCCACGCCAACCGGCTGTGAAACATTACCTAAAATGTTGATAGAGCTGGATACGCTGGGCTCGTCAATTATAATCGGATTTCTGACAATTTCCGGCGCGCTTAATCTTCCCGCCCCAAAAGCAATTAGTGCTACCAAAACAAAGCCGACAACAATGACAATATCAGCTTGATTGCGCTTAAGCCAGTCCCCTATTCTTTCTATGTCTATAATTGACATATAGATGTTGTTATGATAACATTCTATTGCTTTTAAATAAACTTCTTGAAAAAATCCTAAATCCGAAATCCTAATTTCTAAACAAATTCCAATCACCAAAGAATGATATAACTCACCCCAACCCCTCTCTTTCATAAAAGAGAGGGGGCTTCCTCCTCTTTTTTAAAGAGGAGGACAGGAGGAGTTAAATTAATTTGGTCATTGAGATTTGTTTAGGATTTAGATATTAGGGCTTAGAAATTCAAAGATATGGCGCATACTAAGGCGGCTGGTTCCACTAAGCTAGGCCGCGATTCTCAACCACAATATTTAGGCGTTAAACTTTTTGCGGGCCAACCGGCTAATCCGGGCAGTATTATTGTCAGGCAACGCGGCACCAAATTCTTGCCGGGCAAAAATGTCAAGCGCGGCAATGACGATACCCTTTATTCCATAGCCAAAGGCATCGTTAAGTTTACCACCAAAAAAATCACCAATTTTACCGG
>JAHKAK010000103.1 GCA_018826025.1 Patescibacteria group bacterium | reverse complement strand
CTTTTCATTTTTTTAAATTAACACCCCCTATTAATTTTAACTAGTCCTGATTCTATCATAGGACAATTCTATGGAATTGTACAATACAGACTTTGACGAGGTATATCCCGGCGCAATTGGCAAACACCTCAAGCCCTCCTTCGCCAAGGCTTCCACCGTCGCTACCACCTTCGCTAAAGCTATGGCGGACAAGAAGACTATGGAAGGGCAAGCCCTCCTTCGCCAAGGCTACGGACGGGCAGGACGGGTGCTGTTTTTAAATTCTCTATCTCTTCCTCCAATCCCTAATCACAATTCCGCCGCGAATGCGCTTGGCCACAACTTTTTGACGTTTTTGCCAGCCCAACGCTAAAACCATTTCTTTTGGCAAAGTCAGCCCTAAACTGCCGCCGTCACGGCCCATGCGAGTGAGTTTTCTGATGTTTTTATTCTTCAGTGAAGTTCTTGGCATAAAAAGTGTTACTTAACTTGTTACGCAACATATTGCTTAACACTCAATGGATGGCAGGGGGTCGCGGTACCGTTTTTTTAACAAAAAACGCAATCTAAATCGCGTCTCTTGAAAGCAACCCTTGACCCAAAACGGTTTTTGGGTAATGATCGGCATAATTGTCTTAACTCTTTTTTACCCCCGTCCTTTTCTCTAAAACCTCTACCCGTTTTTGCAGTTCAACCAACTCAAAGCGATAGGCAACATTGTCTAATCGCAATTTAATATCTTCGTGCTCGCGGGCATTGTTTTCAGAAAGAATACGAATATTGTTGTTGACCGCAGAAAATCCTTGCTTCATATTTTCTCCCACTTCATCAAATCCTCGCTTGGTCATTATTGCCAAATCATCTATAGTTATTTTTTTATTTTTCATAAATATTCCTGTTACTTTTCATGCCTTTATTATATCCCGCCTTAAAAAGATGTCAAACCACTTTGTCTTGGCACGGGATCGCGGAGGACGCCTGCCTCGTATACAGCTTTGCTGTTGTACTGGGGTTAGAACTATTATGCAAAGGCAAAATGAGTATGTTTATATGCCGGATTTAAGCTAAGATTAATGAGGCAAACTTGCAATGAGACTTGTGAATATCGGATGTTGGCTTAAAAATTTATATTCAAGTAATTTATTAACAATGAAGAAATCTTTTATTTCTGAAGATAATTCTTTTGGTCCGGTAAATATTTCTTCGGCTTGTTTTATTGAATCCTTGAAATACTCGCTCAATCTCTCGTTATCTACCTTATCTTCCAAATAATCAATTATTTTCTTGAATTCTCCTCTATCCAGCCATATCCCATGACAGGAATTACAGATGTCTACCTGAATATCTGATTGATTATAATTAACTTGATACAGATTCTTGTCACAAAACGGGCAAATTTTTCCTGAAGAAACAACCTTAAATCCTTCTTTGTTTTTCCAAAGGTCAATATCGAGCCATTCTAAAAATTTATCCTCATCAGCTACCGTCTTACTTAATTCATCCCGATTAAACCAAAATCCCTGACATTGGTCGCATCTGGCAACTTTAGTTTTATGAAATGCAATCTGCCTTAAGCTATCACTTTTACAATTTGGACAAATTAAAAAGTTTTTTTCCATATAAAAAGGGATGTTTTTTATTATTTAATTATTTTTTGCTATTTCAGATAATTCATTAATACACAAAGTATTTTCCTAAAATTAATCTATTTGATTTCATTCTATCAAAAAACCACCTAAATAACAATAGCTAGTTCTAACTCCACGAGTCCCCCTACCAAAAAACCGCTTAACAAAGCGGTTTTTTTATGGAGCACGGGCTGAGGGAATCGAACCCCCGTTATTCGTTTTGGAGACGAATGTAATACCACTATACCAAGCCCGCCTAATCTCGCCGTGCGAGATTAGGCGGGTAAACCCGCTGATCGCATCAGACGAGAGCAATCCGAAGCTATTTTTTTAGTTCTTTATGAACGGTATGTTTCTTGCACCACGGGCAATGCTTCTTTACCTCAATCTTGCGCTCAACTTTGCGCTTGTTTTTGCGCGACCAATAATTGATGCGCTTGCACTCTTTGCATTGGAGTTTGATTAGATTATCTTGACTCATAGAAATAAATGTAAAATGTAAATATCAAAATGTAAAATTTAGGTATCCCGCAGCTGCGGGATTTATTTTAACACTTTACATTGTCATTTTGATTTTTGAATTTTAAACTTTTAATTTTTTCTTTCCCATTCCCCCGTATTCTGATTTAATTCATATAAATCCAAATCCTTAATTCTTTGCGAATCTTGGCCGCTTTTTAAAAGCCAGCCCGACTCCCCGGGCTCAAAATAAGCTTCCACTTTATAATCAAAATCATTTTCCTGCGCTGTCGCTTTAACCAAAATCATCCGCAAAATATGGCCATCCTCGTATTCTGTATAGACATACTCATCGGAACCCTTAACATACCAGAATCGGCCCACAAACCACTGCCCGCCCAGCACCGGCTCAACTGGGGAAAGCTGGCTGATCTGGCCGGCTAAATCTTTCATTATCTGGCCTCGCGTTGTTTGCGCCGGCGGCGTCTCGCTGCTCATGCCTTCCGGCGAAACGGTCACAGTCGGCGTGGCCAAGCTCACCTCTTTCTGCCAAGGCCATTTATCGTATCTTTGCCAATACAAAAATATAGCGCCAATTAGAACAAAAATCAAGACAATTAAAATAATGGTTTGTTTTTTGGTGAACATATTTATACGAATGGCGAAAATTCATGCTTGCCCCATATAATTGCGTAGCAATTTGTTCGGGGCGAATTCCGCACATGCGAATTTTTACTGTCTATGACACAACTACTTTATCGGTTGCGCCACGTGTCCCGCCTTAGCGAGATTTACGTAGAGCCGATGTCCGGATTCGAACCGGAGACCTACTCCTTCAATTACACCTCAATTTCGCAATACTTTCTTATATGAGGATTAGACTGTATCTTGCGCATACCAATTACTCGGCTTAGCGCCCCTTGTCAGTCGTTCGGGCCCGCGCCAACGGCGGGGCCACGGTCTTGACCAAATATTGGCTTTTAACCGTTATTCGGGATTCATCAAAAAATTTCTTCAATGATGGGCAAGGCCTTTTCGGCCAACCATGGAGTTGCTCTACCAACTGAGCTACATCGGCAAGATTAACTATTCTTTGTTTCTTATCAAAAGTACTGTATTCAGATTAAATCTATTCCATTTTTTTTCAAAATCTTTTAGCTCTTTTTCTCTATTCAATTCAACGCTTTCGCCCGACGGATTATTATAATACACCTTCTGCCCGTCAAATCCAGTGACCGGCACCCAGTGATCGCCATCTAATAAAAACATACCTCTTTCTCCATTCTTTATTCTTTCAAATATTTCACCCAAAGTAATCTCCGCAGTTTTTATCAGCCCTCTTTCCTCCATCTCTTTAGCCGATGCTATTCCGTCTTCCACAACATGCCTTTTTAAATAATCCGCGAAGTTTCTCTCCGTTTCAGTTTCGTGTTTTTGTCGAAATTCCTCACTTTTTAAATAATCTTCGCCCTGTTCGGAAAATTTTTCCCAATCAAATTTTGAATAAAAATCGATCCCGTAACCACTATCGCTTAACCAACTAACTAGCCAACCCGGCCATGACCCCATGCCTTCTCGCCTATGGCTTATCTTGTCTAATTCTTTATAATCTGGGGCTCCTTCTTTTTTCCAGCCGTCAAGAATCATGCCGGTGCTTGTTTGCAAGCAATTATGCTTATTCACTCCATCTCGCGCTGGCAATTCAATCTTAAAATGAAGCAACTCTTCTTTACTCTCTGCTAGATTGTGAATTTTTTCTGTTTCCATTGTTAATTTTCCGGATACGCTTCTTTTATCAAATCGCTCTTATCAACCATGGCTTCTCGCACCGGTGCTAAAATTTTTACGAGTTCCTTAGCCAACGCTTTTTTCAGGTCTTCCGGATGCAAGGCCTTATCCGTAAAATCTTTTTCCAGCTCCGCGTACGTTTTATATTCTTTATTTCCACCAAACTTCTCCGGGCGCTGGACCAAAAATGCTTCTCCTTTGTCTTCCTTTAAAACCATTAAAACGTATTTCATAAATACCATAATTCCGTTATCTTGCAAATCCCCCTCCGGGCAATAGGCCTTATTTATTTTCGCGCCAATTTCCGCCGCGCTGTCCAGCAAATCAATTTTTGAACCGGGTTCGGACGCGCTCATTTTACCGCCAGAAATTCCCGGCAACATTGGCGTCATTATTTCGACCCGCTTTGATTGGCCAATCTTTGGATGCGATTCGCGCGCAAAACCGAAAATCTTACGTTGATCCACTCCGCCATATTGAATATCAGCACCCAAATGCTCCTCGTCCAGGGTTTGAAGCAAGGGATATAAAAATCCGCCCAGTTTTGGCGTGTCCCCAAACTTGACCACCTCGGCTGCCGCGTGCTTGGCACGCTCGGCGGTGGATTGTGAAGCCAAGCGATACATATCCAAAGAATACTCTTTGCTTAACTGAAAATCACTGCCTTTGATAAACTCAATTTTTGAAATATCAATTCCTAAAGATTTGTACAATGCCGAAAATTCCAGCTTGTAAAACTCTACTCGTTTATCCAAAAGCTCCAACGGACTTTTCATATTATCCAAATACGCGTGAATATCCGCCAGCAAAATTTTTACTTTTAACCCCGCGTTAACAAAATCCTTAATTTTCATCGCCGGAATTATATAACCAATATGGGGCCGACCGGTTGGCGCGTAGCCCAAATAGACCACCGGCTCGGCTTTGTTTTTCAAAAGTTCCGTCAGCTCTTCGGCCGTCAGAATCTCGGCCGTATTGCGTTTAATTAAGTTTAATTTTTCTTGAGTATCCATTTTCAAATCTATTGAGGTTCAACCTCGATACGCGGCTAATGGGGCAAATTAGCGATAAGTTCGCTTAGTATCGGGTGTTGGCTTAAAAATTTATATTCAAGCAGTTTGTTGACGATAAAAAAATCTTTTATTTCCAAAGACAGCTCTTTTGGTCCGATAAATAAATCTTGGGCTTGTTTTATTGCCTCCTTGAAATATTCACTTAAACTTTCACTCTCCGTTTTTTGTTCCAAATAATTGATTATTTTCTTGAATTCTCCTCTCTCCAGCCAGACCCCGTGGCAGAAATTACAGACGTCTACTTGAATATCTGATTCATTATAATTAACTTGATACAGATTTTTATCGCAAACCGGACAAGTCTTGCCCGAAGAAACGACCTTAAAGCCTTCTTTATTTTTCCAAAGGTCAATATCAAACCACCCCAAAAATCTATCCTCATCGGCTGCCGCCTTGCTCAGTTCGTCGCGATTAAACCAAAGTCCCTGGCATTGATCGCACCTGGCGACTTTAGTTTTATGAAATACAATCTGCCTTAAACTACCACTTTTACAATTTGGGCAAACTAAAATATTTTTTTCCATATGAGAAATTACTTTTTTATTATAATTTATTTCTTAACTTAAGGCGCCCGCCCCGTAAAAAATTATTGAATAATTTAGAGGCAATATATTTTCCTGCGGCAACGAGGCCATCTTTTCTTTTTTCCCTGGAGTTTCAAATCCCATTATAAAGGAATCCTATAAATTAACTTGGCGCGCTCGACAAATGGCTCAAATTAAAGCTCCTCGGCCGCGCGCGCTATGATGTCCCCTCTTTAGGAGCGCAACCCTCGGTCGCCCCGGCGCCATGACAACTCTTTATTCTTTATCTCTTTTTTCAAACATCTCCCCGCCAACTATCGCGCCTTTTTCTTTAGCTTTTTGAAAAGCTTCTTTTAATTCTTCCGATGTTCCGGCTTTACCTTCTTTCATCGCCTGACAAATCGGACAATCATCAAAAAATTCAAAATTGACTTTTTTCTTTGACATATTTTTATAGCTTAAATTTTATTCAGTTCTCAATAATACAATTATACCTGTTTCTTTTCATTTTAACAATTTTAAAAAGGGGCGTCCGCCCCATCCAGTAGCCATTGAACATTATAATCGGCAACGAGGGAAAAGTGAGAGTTTATTCTCACTTTAACCGAGTGAACCGATTATACACAGTATAAGGTTTTTGAAGATTTTTTCAAGGGCAGAGCCATTCTGCCGCGTCTCATTTTTGGAGTTTTGTTCGGGAAATGAGACAAATGAGACAGTATAAAGGGCATGTGGAACTGTCTCATTTCTTACCGACCCGCTCACCCAACCTGGCTTTAATGCTTTTGGCAAATTCGGTCGGAGTAGTTTGGATCTTTAGAATAAAATCGATAGCTCCGAGTTTGGCGCATTCTTCCCTTAAGCCCTTCTTCACATAATTGGTAAAGACAATCACGGGAATATTTTTGGTTTTTTGATTAGCTTTCAGATCTTTTAGAACATCCAAGCCATTTTCGTTGCCCAGTAGAAGATCCAGCAAGATAAGCTCAAGCTCTTCCGCTTGAGCCATCCTTATGGCTTCCTGATGATTAATAGCAGCCATCATACACATTCCTTCCAACTCAAACACGCTCTGATACATAAATATCTGGTCCTGATCGTCTTCTACGAATAAAACCTTGCGCAGATTTTTGATTGTTTCAAGCATTTATCTTTAAGGCGTTTTTTCCGCCCGCTCAATAATTGTGGCTTTAATATTTATGTCTTTGGGCGGATTGGTTGGCAAGCTGGCAAAAAAGCTTGAACCCCTGCCCAACTCGCTCTCGGCCCAAACCCGACCGCCGTGGCCTTCGATAATTTCTTTAGCAATGAACAAACCCAGACCCGAGCCGTCGGTATACATATCCCTAGCATTTGAGCCGCGCTGAAATTTCTTAAATACGCTATTGATCTCTTCTTTAGGAATGCCAATGCCATTATCTTGAACTTGAAAAACTACATCTTTATCTTTTTGAAAAACAGAGACATTGATTTCCGCTTTACCCTCTCTAATATTTCTGGCATAAGAATCTGCATTGGCCGAAGGCGTATATTTAATAGCGTTTTCAATCAGATTACCAATGGCGTCTTTTAGAAATTCTTGCTGGCAGAGAATCTTTGGCAGAGGACTTTTTTCTATGTTAACCTTCAAATCTACTTGCCGCTCAGCCAGCTTAGGCTCAAAACCGCTGGCTAATTCCTTGGTGAACGCTTCCGGATCAATCCACTGGGCGTGCTCGGGAGTCACTTTGAATTTGGTACTCGTCATTTCTGAGGCGTTTAGAATGTCGTTGATAATATCTTCTAGCTTTAGAGATTTATCATACAGGCCTTCTATGAAAGTTGCTTGTTTCTCTTTGGAAAATTTATCAAAGCTCCCCTCCTTTATCATTGAGGCGATGCCCTTAATAACCGAGGTCGGGGTGCGCAATTGATGCGAGGCCAAATTAAGAAATTCGGTTTTGGCCTGATTAAGTTTTTGCAGCTCCTCGCGCGCTTCTTTTTCCACTTCATAGGCTTTCTCTACTTTAGACTTGCCCGCTTGAAGCTCGGCCGTGGCCTTGGCAACTTTCTGCTGAAGAGTCATGCTTAATTCTTTAAATGCATTTTTAGATTTTTTCTCTTCGAAATTGGATACGATTATTTTTTCTGTGCTTTTGTTAAAAAAATACCCGTAAGTAATAATTAAAACAAAAACAGAAACAATCAGTGATTTTGAAATATTTTTTTCAGTTAAATATGCTGCGAGTGAAAGAAAGGAAACCAAAATTAAGCTTATCAAAAGATACCGCTCAAACAGGCAATTGCTGAATTTTAGTTCGCAATATTGGCATCGCTTGGAAGGAGGATAATTAAGATTTTTCGCAAGCCAACAATTTTTATTAACGTATCCAGGGTCTCCTGACATCTTTTCCGTTTGTATTTTCTGTTCCTTCTCCATTTATTTATTAAAAATTTTCTTAAAAAGAACGTACATTAAAGCGGCTATGCAAATATTGGCAAAGCTCGCTAAAAGAGTTAAAAAAGACACCAGCAAATCCAGCCCCCAAGCAAAAGTGATAAATTTCCCAAGATAGAGAAGCGTAAAAGAAATAAAGAAAAGTACGGACGTAAATCCGTAAACAAATCTTAATTCTCCCGGATCTTTTTCTATTGGCACAATTCCTTGTTTTAAAATTTTATGTGAAAATAAACTATAAAACTGATAAAGAAAATTGAGTTTCATCGAGAAAACTCCGAAAAAAAATAAGAGAGCCGTTATCAAAACCAACCAGATATTTTGGATTAAAAAAGCGATTAATGCCAAAAAGCCGCAGACGGCTCTAAAAAAATTAAGAGATCGACTATCATAAATTGAGCATTGTTGCATATAAATGTTTTTAAAAATTATTTTATTTATT
>JAHKAK010000013.1 GCA_018826025.1 Patescibacteria group bacterium | reverse complement strand
TGAAATCCGCCCAATCTTCAGCCGCTTTTGTTCAAGAATCCCAAAAAAGAATCCGTTTCATTCAAACTAAGCTACAGCGACTTCTTGATGGTTATTTGGAACAGGATATTGAGAGAGAAATATATCGAACTGAAAAAACAAGACTTCTTTTGGAAAAGAAGTCTCACGAAGAAAAAATATTGAATCTTGAACAAAAGCGGACTGGCTGGGTCGAACCAATGGAAAATTGGATAAAAGAGGCAAGAAACTTGCCTCAAATCGCACGGGAGAGCAACCTTTTGGCGAAAAAGGTTGCTGCCAAAGAAATCTTTGGCTCGAACCTCATTCTGGCCGCGCGCGAAGCGCGCGCAATACCGCAAAAACAATGGCGATTTTTGCAAATCGCCGCAGAAAAAACCGCAACAATTTCGGAAAGTTTGATTTTGGTAGCCCTACGGGGAATCGAACCCCGATTTTACGGATGAGAACCGCATGTCCTAGCCGTTAGACGATAGGGCCGTATTAGCAATCAAATTTCTAAATCCTAATTTCTAATTTCTAAACAAAATCCTAAATCCAAATGTCAAAAACGATACAGTTTTTATATCCTTAAATTATCATCTTTTCATCTTTTTTTCAACTAAAATCAGTCTACCTACGCTTATCCACAGACAGCGAGGTTGACCCCGTATAGAAGTTCAGCCGAGCATTTATTAACCGATAAATTTTCTGCGATTCCGCCTGCGGCCAGCTAAGCTGGCCTGCGGCTTTATTTAAGGCGCTACCGACCTGTGGATAAAAAACTTCTAACGGGGTTGACAAGTGAACGATTGTTCAATAGACTAGAGATATAAATAATTATCAATTTTCAAATCTCCCGCCCGCAGCGCCTAAGCGCAGCTTTGGCGGGCGCGGCAATTTTCAATAAATGATTTAATCTTCAATTTTTAAACGTTTGAAAATTTTATCATTGAAAATTCATTGTAAATTGGAAATTGGTGCTTGAAAATTTCCTAAACTATGAACCTCCAAAAACCCTTAGACAAAATTAGAAAGTTCTATCGCCAGCGCAAGCGCCTCCCCTCCTACCGCGAGGTCGCGAAACTTTTAAATTTTAAATCCGTGAACGCAGCTTGGCACGTGGTAAAACAATTAATTGAGCAAGGTTATTTAGATAAAGACAGCCAGGGCAAATTAATTCCTAAAAAATTAACGCACGAGCTAAAGGTGCTCGGCACCGTGGCCGCCGGCCTGCCAACACTAGCCAACCAGGAAGAAATGGATACGCTGTCCTTGGATGAATACTTGCTCACCAATCCCGCCAAAAATTATATGCTCCGTGTTATCGGCCGTTCCATGATTGAGGCTGGGATTTCACCAAATGATCTGGTTATCGTAGAGTCAGAACGCGAACCGTTAAACGGCGATATTGTCGTGGCGGAAGTGGACGGCTCCTGGACCATGAAATATTTTCAAAAACGAAAAAGCGAAATTGTTTTGATTCCGGCCAATAAAGACTATCCCAACGTCTATCCCAAACAGGAACTGCGCATCGGCGGAGTCGTGGTGTCGTTGATAAAAAAATACTATTAACTAAGCACGGATAACGCTAATTTTTAACGGATTGACGCGGATGTAGGCGAGCAATAATCGCAGAAATAAATTAAAAGGGGCTATTACCCCTTTTTCTGTATCCACAATATCCCCTACTATCCGCTTTATCCGCGGTCAACGGTTCTCCCACCCTTCCTCTTGACGCACCAACAATTCCTTGGCGCGCTGGGGTTCGGCCATGAGCTCCTTAACGATTTTTTCCATGCGAATCCCCTGCGAACCCTTAACTAAAATCACATCATCCTCTCGTAATAAATCCTGCAACTCCCTCCCCGCTTCTTCGGAGCTGGCAAAATACCAAACATTTTCTTTGGCCATGCCATTTTTTTTGGCTTCCTCCGCCATAAAAATTGATTTGGTTCCAACTGCCAATAAAATATCAGCGACTTGCGCGGCTCTGGCGCCAATTTTCCGGTGCGCTTCTTCAGTGAAAGAGCCCAATTCCAGCATATCTCCCAAGGCCGCGATTTTTCGAACCGGTTCTCCGTTTTTATTTAAATTAGATATTTTTTCCAACAATTCCAAAGCGCCAAGCGAAGAGCTGGGCGAAGAATTATAGGTATCGTCAATCAGCCAAGTATTTTTTATGCCGGAAATCAGTTGCAAGCGGCCAGCTGGCGGCCGATAATCTTTAAGCGCTTGCGCGATTTCCACTAAATTCATTTTAAAAATTAGTCCAACAGCCACGCCGGCTAAAATGGAATAAACTTGATGTTGAGCATAAACATAGCGCAGGCGAAGGGGCACATTACTCCCTTGATAGTCAACTTTGAGAGACAAACCGGCTTCACTCAAATTTTCCAAGTGCTGTTCAAAATTAGAAGCGCGCAAATCTGCTTGTTCACTGAACCCATAAGTAAAAATTTGCGCCGGCGTTTTGCGCGCCATGGCACGAACACGCTGATCATCATAATTTAAAACCGCCCACCCTTTTTCATCTAAACTCCGCACTAAATTAGATTTTTCCCTAGCCACTTGATCAGCGCTTTGAAAAAATTCTACATGGACTGGAATTTCCCCTACCGCCATAACCACGCCCGCGTCGCATTTAACAAAATCCGTTAAATAAGCGATGTCGCCAATTTTATCGGCACCCATTTCTAAAACTAAAATTTTCGGATAATTTTTAGTGTAAAAAATTTCAAAAAAAGAAACTAAAAATATCTGCCACCACCGCCACAACGATTTATTGCCGCTCTCTTGCCCCAGAATAGTCAAGGGCACGCCGATTTCATTATTATAATTTTTAATGTTGCGGCGCACGGTAAATTTTTCTTTCAAAACCGCCCAAATCGCCTCCTTGGCGGAAGTTTTACCAACGCTGCCGGTAATGCCAATAACCACGGGCTTATACCGCCAAAGAGTGGCTTGAGCGAGAATTTTTAAAATAAATATCAAAAGTTTCTTAGCCATAATTTTCATACTATCTATAGATTTTAAGTGCATAGATCAGTAAAAGTTAAAAATTAAAAGTATAGTTTAAAATAAAAAATAAATACTTTTTAACTTTTTAATTTACTTTTAATTTTGGACTTTTAACTTTTAACTAAAGTCCGCGTCAATCCGCTCCAAATCCGCGCCATCCGCGGTCTATTCTTCCGGCGGAATCTCATAATAACTAAATAAATACTTGGCTATATCCGTAAAAACCGGCGCTAAGGACTCGGAGGCGAATTGGATGCCGCGCGGTTTTTCCAGCCGCAAAAATATTAAAAACTTAGGGTTGTAGGCCGGCGCATAGCCCTCAAACGAATGATTGGTGTCGTCAGCTGAATAGCCACGGCCCTCGGCAATTTGCGCGGTGCCGGTTTTGCCGGCGACAAAATATTCGGGTATTTTCACTCTGTCATAGCCATTACGCACGGTGCTAACCAGCATCGCGGTTAATTTACCGGCGCTAGCCGAGGAAATCACTCGCCGAATAACTTCCGGCTGGGTTATTTGCTCTTGACCATCAGGCTGGACTATTTTTTCCACTACATATGGTCGCATAAGTTGGCCGTCATTGGCAATGGCCGCGACAGCCAAGGCCATCTCCAGCGAAGTCACGGAAATTCCCTGGCCAAAAGCCGCTGTGGCAAAATTTATTTCCCTGTTTTCTCTGATATTTTTTAAGTCCCCCTTGCCCTCGCCAGCCAAATCAATGCCGGTTAGCTCATCAAACCCAAAAGCTTCAATATATTTTTGAAAAATCTCCCCGCCAATCAGGCGCTGGACAAAAACCACACCCGTGTTAATTGATTTTTCCAAAACGTTGGTCATCGTGCTTAAACCGTAAGTTTTATTCTGCGCGTTTTGAATTGTATAGCCGCCAATTGGTAAAAAACCGGCATCCGTAAAAGTGGTTTCAGGCGAAATCTTTCCCGTATCCAGCCCCGCGGCCATGACTATGGGCTTGAAAACTGAACCCGGCTCATACAGCTTTTGAACGCAGGAATTCATAAAAAAATCCGCGCTTTTTGTTTTCTGATATTCGTTGGGATCAAAATCGGGCAAGCTCACCATCGCGCGGATTGCGCCGGTTTTCGGCTCCATCACAATAGCGCAAGCGCCCGCGGCCTGCCATCGCTCAACCACCGCTTTCATTTTTTGTTCAACCATATACTGAACATTCTGATCTATGGTCAAATAAAGCGCGTTTCCATCTTGAGCCGGCTCTAAATTATAATCACCCAACAACAGCCAATTGCCCAGCGCATCTTTTTCGGAACTAAGCAACCCGTTCCGGCCCGCCAACGTTTCCTGATAATATTGTTCAACGCCATATTGCCCAATGCGCTCTTCATTCCTAAAACCCATAAATCCCAAAACATTAGCGGCCAAACTTCCCTGCGGATACCACCGCCAGTCTTCCGACGTCAAATGCACCCCCGATAAATTTAAATTTTTTATCTGCGCTGCGATTTCATCGTCTAATTTTGATTTTAACGGCTCATAGGGATCTTGCGAATTTTGTAACTTGGCCAAAATTTCAGCTATCGGCACATCAACTAATTGCGTCAATTTTTCCGCTACCTCATTTTTATCTATCACTTCCTTGGGCACCAAAAAAACCGTTTGAAACGACCGATTCACCGCCAAAGGATGCCAAGCTCCGCCTTTTTCTTGAATAAAAATTTCCCCGCGCCGGGGAATTAATTTTTCAATAACTTCATGCTGATCTTTAGCCAAAGCGGCATAAAAGCCATGTCTAATTATCTGAAGAGAGAATAAACGAACCGTAATAACACCCGCCACCAATACTAATAAAATCAATAAAGTATAAAGTCGTAGATTTCCAAATTTTAACATTGCGTATCGCTAACTATCAATTATGGTTTCTGCGAAAGCACGAAAAACTCCGACGCTATCTTTAAATAATTAATTTTTTCCACCGCTACCAAGTTCAAATTTTTGGCCGCGCTTTCTAAGTTCACCATGGAGCGAACTTGCATCAACGCAATTATCATTTGCTGATTTACGTCTTGTCTGGCTTTTAAAGAGTTTCGGGCTGAACGTAATTCAAAGTTTTTAGCGACAACACTATTTATTTGCGTTAAATAAAGAACGATTAATAAAAACAATCCAAAAATTATCGCTACCGATAAATAAGCGTTGCCTTTTTGCGAGTCGCTAAAAGCCGATTTTTTTTGCTGATAATAGGTCATATGTCCGGATTTCTAGTTCCTACCAATTACTCCGTAAAAATTTACTTCGTAAATTAACGGGGCAAGCGAATTTAAGCGCTTTCACGCATAAAATCGTTGGTAATTAAGACCTAACTTAGATTTTTTTAATAGCGCGTAATTTCGCGCTACGGCCGCGAGTCTTCCGATTGATTTCCGATTCGCCAGCCATAATGGGTTTTTTATTTAAAAGTTTCGCTTTTTTCTCTTTAGCTAAATTCCGAAAATAATTTTTTACTATCCGGTCTTCCAGTGAATGGAACGAAATAATCGCCAGCCGCCCGCCAACCGCTAAAATATCCAGGGCTTGAGGCAAAAATCTTTTAAGATTATCCAACTCGTCGTTAACGGCAATTCGCAAAGCCTGCCAAGTTCTTGTAGCAAAATTGATCCTGGCATGTTGAAATTTTGGCGGAATCACTTGGACCAAAAGGCTCACTAATTCCGCGGTATTTAAAATTGGTTTAATTTTTCTATTTTTGATAATGGCTCCGCTTATTTGGCGAGCAAATGGTTCCTCGCCATACTCTTTTAAAATCCTCGCTATCTCCCGCTCCTCCCAATGATTTAAAATTTCCCGCGCAGTTAATTCTTGATTTAGCGAATACCTCATATCCAGCGGCTCGTCTCGCTGGAAAGAAAATCCTCGTCCGCTAATTTCCAATTGGTCGCTTGATAAACCCAAGTCCAGTAAAATTCCGCTTACCGGTTTAAATTTTTTAGACGCCGCGATGGCCGCGATATTAACATAGCTGTCGTTTATAAAAATCACCCGCTCCAACAACTTAGCGTCTTGAGCCGCGATAATTTCTTTAGCTCGCGCAATGGTTTCAATGTCCCAATCAAAAAATAAAACTCGGCCAGCCGGCGCGCTTTTCTCTAAAATCGCCAGCGTGTGACCCGCCGCGCCGCCGGTACCGTCAATAAAATTTTGATTCGCAGTCGGCGCCAGCACCTCTAAAACTTCTTGGCGAAGAACAGGAATATGCATACTACAATTTCTAATTTCTAAATCCTAATTTCTAATCCAGTCCCGCTACGCGGGACATTTTTTGACATTAGAAATTTGACATTAGAAATTTTAGAAATTAGTTTCCGAACCGCAAGCCATAAGCCAAAGCTATAGGTTTGCGGCCTCCGGTTCAGACGCTACGCTTAATTAAAAATTAAAAAATCAAAATGAAAAATGACAATGCAAAATTCAAAATTTTCTTAATTCATCCCGCCGCAGGCGGGATACCTAAATTTTACCGCGCCTGCCAAAGCCGATAATGATTAAATGGCAGGATATCGTAGAATACTTAAAAGCGTAAAACAGTATAATTCCGACTAATCAGCTTTGGTTATCGGCGGGCACGGCATTTTGAGATTTACATTTTAAATTACTTTCAATAGTCAAATACCAGTCAAATATGTCACCCGAAATTCTATCAAATTAGAAACCTATCTCGGACAACTTCGTCGCCATCTTGCCCACCGTCTTTTCTGTTTTTTGCTTATAATCATTCCATTGCCGTTGATCCCAAATTTCCAAGTGATTGAAAACGCCGGCAATTACAACATTTTTGGTAATCGTCGCGTATTGTTTTAAATAATCCGGCACTAAAATTCTGCCTAAGCCGTCAAACTCCACCTCTACCGCGCCGGAAAAAATAGCTCGCGCCAATCCCCGCGCTTCAATTTGACCGGTTGGCAATTTGTTCAATTTATCCGCCAGTTTCTCCCATTCTTTTAAAGGGTACAACGCCAAATAATTATCAAGACCACGTGTCAGAACCGCACCCTTGCCCAGCTCCTTTCGCAGCTTGGCCGGAATCGCTAAGCGTTTTTTTTCGTCAATGGTGTGCTGATATTCACCGATTAGCATAAAAATATCTTTGAGTGTCATCCTGAGCGTAGCGAAGGATCTTTTTTTAAAGACCCTTCCCCTCATTCAGGATAGCCCCTCGAGAAGTTATCCCCAGAAACGAGTACTTATTAACATCCTTATCCACAATTATCCACTGCACTTCCATTATATTCCACTTTTACAAAACCCGTCAACCACTCTAATCTACCCTATTTCTTGCCCTATCGGATCCCTATCGTTTAAAAACAAAAAAACGGCTATCTAAAGCCATTTTTCACTGCTAACCGACAAACTGATTAACTGATAAACTGACCCACTTGTCCCCCGCTTATCCCCAAGAGCAAATCGGTGGGAGCATCTGGACTTAAAATTTCGTTCACCACGCTTAGCGTGGCTTCGCTCAATAACGGGGCAAGCCAGCGACCGGCGTGCAACCCCGCACCTTTTTGCTGTGGGTGTAGAAGGTTTTGAACCTTCGACCTTTCGCATGTGAAGCGAACATTCTACCGCTGAGCTATACACCCATAAAAGGTGCGGGGCAAGTGTGAATGCAATGCTCTACTTCACCCCGTTAGATTTGGGCAGTGGGCACATCTGGACTCGAACCAGAAACCTTTCTGACTTGCCCCGCCAAATTTTGGGTGGGTTCGAGAGGATTCGAACCTCTGGCCTTTCCGACTTGCCCTGTTAAATGGTTTTGGTGGGTGGTATAGGATTTGAACCACGTAAAGTTCTTCGCCAAATGGCGAGTCGCCACGTGGTAAACCTATGACCCTTGCAATGCCTGCCCCGTTAAATAATTGTGGGCAATGCAGGTATCGAACCTGCGGCCTTTCCGATGTGAACGGAACGCTCTACCACTGAGCTAATTGCCCGTAAATTTAACGGGGTGAAAATGCAATGCTCTACCACTGAGCTAACCACCCATGATAGCAATAAGCTATCACACAAACTTCAACCTATTCAGCAATTTCTCATGCGGTTTTTCTAAGACGTCGCGGACAAACCGGTCAAACATATGAAAACGATAATCAAATTCTTTGGTTTCCATGGCCGCATATTCTATTTCCTTGCCCACCTCCGCTTCCATGTCCGCTAAAAAGGTTCTCAGTTTTTTTTGAGAAAGATCATCGCCAACTAAAAATAAATCAACGCGATAATTTTCGCTGTTCAAAAACACACCGCTGATCAACGCCATTTTTATCCGGCCAATTTTCATCAGCCGCTTTAACATCTTTTCTTTGGAAGTCGGGCTGGATTTTAAAACTAAACTTTGCAATTCCGGATAAAAATCAAAATTGGGATTCACGCTATAATATAAGCCGCCGGTAACTTCTTTCTTTTTACTTGCCTTCACGCGCCTAACTTGTATTAATTTTATATCCTCCAATCCCTTAACTTGTTTTTTTACCGCGCCTCGGCGCTCTTGCGTCTTCCTAATAATTTCCGACAGTAAAAATTGCTTATTGGAATTGCGCAAAAAAAGCTTAAGTAATTTTACCTTAATCGGTGAATCAAATAATCGCTCAAGAATTCTTTCTGGCATATTAAATAAAAGGTTTCCCCCCATACCCATAAATTATACTGTCTATTAAAAGAATAGCATTTTTTACCTGGTTTGTCCACCTTGGCGGTTTGCTTCTTGGCCTACCTGTTTTGACATTTTTTTGATATAATATCCTTATGATCAAAACCGAAGAAATTTTAATAAAATCGCCGCGCAATAAAAATACCATTTGCGAAATTTTTTCGTATGACCCTGTCAATATTGAAGAAGAAGCGCTGGGAAGCTTATATATGGTCGCCCAACTTTCCACCAATGAAGATTCACTGCATTTGATTAATTTGCTTAGCTCGCTGATAAAAAGGGAGTATTATTCTTTGCCCCACCGCGGACCAATTGAATCGTTGGAAGCCGGGCTTAAAAAAGCCAACCAGGCTTTAAGCGAAACCGCTAATCAGGGAAACCTGGCGTGGCTGGGCAAAATGCATTTTATCTGCGCCGCGCTTAACAAAGAAAAAGAATTATTTTTGACTCAAACCGGCGCGGCCCAGGCTTGGCTCTGTCGCGCTGGACAATTGGTCAATATCACCAAAAAATTAATCCCGCCGTCAACCAAAGCGCATCCCGCCAAAACTTTCCAAAGCGTGATTTCCGGCAACGTTTCGCTCAATGATAAAATAATTTTTGGCACGCCGGCGATTTTTGACTTTTTTTCGCTCCCCGGCTTAAAACAAGTTTTTTCCCAGCCTAAGGTAGCGCTGGTGGCCGATCAAATTCAAAAAGTTTTGCGCGAAGAAAAAAAACCGCCAACGCTCGGCGCCCTGCTTTTAGAAATCGCTCCCGAAGAAGAGTTGTTTGAACCCGCTAATAAACCAAAAAAAATCATCACCCCGCCAATAATATTAAACGAAATTTTAAATTAAATTTATTTCTGCACAAAATTACATAGCGGATTAGGTTTAAAAATTTGGTTGATTTTTTTACTTTTTAAATAAATTCTTTTATATGATTTAAGCTCAAAATCTAGTGGTTTGACATCGTCCCTTTTATTTTTAAATGCAGATTTCTCGTGCATAAACAAATTACACGAGAAATCTCCCAAGAAAAGCTTAGATTAACTCTTATTTGATGAGTTTTTAGAATTGACCATCAACCAAATTAATATACTTAACTGGCGATAGCGTAAAAGTGCGTAAAACCAACAAATAAAAAAATAAAAAAAGAGAGCTTCCTCTCTTTTTTTATTTAACTTCTATCCGAAAATATCTCTTATAATTTACTTTAATTCAACCGTCGCGCCGGCTTCAGATAATTTTTTGCGGATTTCTTCCGCCTCGGCTTTCTTAACATTCTCTTTAACAACTTTCGGCGCGGCGTCCACCATGTCTTTGGCCTCTTTTAATCCCAGCCCCGTTATTTCGCGTACAACCTTAATCACATTAATCTTCTGGTCGCCCGCGGCTTTCAGCTCAATATTAAAAATGGATTTTTCCTCTTTGCCCGCCGAATCTTCGGCGGAGACGGGTGCCGCTGCTTGCATCACTACTGGCGCGGCCGCCGAAACGCCAAATTTTTCTTCCAGAACCTTAACCAATTCGGCTAAGTCCAGAACAGACAATTTTTCAATCTGCTCAACCAAATCCTTGAATTTGGTTGGAACCCCGACAATCTTTTTTTCTTCTGACATATTATTTTTTGATAACGAGGGTGTCGTCGCGAAAAATGTCGCGCAGCCGCGCCAAATTTATACTGATTAATCTTGAAGCGCGGCGAGCGCCAAGCAGTGGCTGGAATAGAAAAAGATTCACCACTCATAGCCAACTGCGTTTTTTCGCGACCGATACCCGAGTTTATCTATTTATTTGTGATAACACTCTAACCAACCCCCGCAAATTCCCCTGCAAAACATTTAACAGTCCGCTCATCGGCGCGGCAACCGTGCCGACCAATTTACCCAATAACTCCTGTTTTGACGGAAGTTTAGCGAGGCTCAAAACGCTTAATTTATCAATAAATTTATTTTCCAAAATCCCGCCCAAAATTTTTAGCTGCTCATTCCGCTTGGCAAAATCATTTAAGATTTTAGCTGGTCCAACCTCATCCTGATAGCCAAATGCCACTGCCACCTGCCCGTTCATATTTTTAGTATCAATACCCGCGATACCGCTCTGCTTGAATGAAATATCAATTAAAGTTTTTTTAGCAATTTTAAGCTCACCCGATTGCGCTGATAATTTCCGGCGCAACTCGGTTAACTTAGCCACACTCAAACCAGTATAGTCGGCAAAAACCACTGATTTAATTTTGCCTAATTTATCAGTTAACTCTTTTACGATTGTCTCTTTTTGTTGTTTTGTTTGCATACTTTTACCACTGATAACGCAGACCTTTAGCTGATATCGCGGATAAATTTTTAATCCGCGTCAATCCGTTTTAAATCCGCACTATCCGTGGTATAAAAAAAGCGCCTTCTTCCAGGCGTATTCTCGTCAATTTATCAGTTTGCTAGTTTATCAGTTTAAAAACTGACGAACTGAAAAACTGTCAAACTGATCCAACCGCCTGAGCAGGGTTTATATCGCCTTACGGCAAAACCTGCGGTCTTTGGCTATTAAATTTACACTATTTCTATTTTACGCTCTTTAAATAAAAAGTCAAGGCTATCATTATTATTTCAGATACTTCGCCTTATTCTGATTGTGCTCGCTTAAAGTCTTACTGAAAACTGTGGGTCCGTCAAGGGGATGCAAAAAATATAGATAATCCGTGGTCGCCGGAAAAATCGCCGCCTTTATAGCCATTATACCGGGATTGCTAATCGGACCGGGCGGCAAACCGCGATTTAAATAAGTGTTATAGGGTGATTTAATTTTTAAGTCCCCATATAAAGCCTGGCGGTCTTTTTTGCCGGTGACATAATTAATTGTTGCGTCCGATTCCAGCGCCATGCCAAGGCGCAAACGATTGGCAAAAACGCCAGAGACTAATGGCATATCCTCTTCTCCTATCGCCTCCTGCTGGACGATGGATGCTAAAATTATAATATCATATATTTTTTTACCTTGCCGGGAGATTTGTTCGCGCAGATCCGGCGTTAATTTTTTATCAAAATTATCCAGAAATTTTTTGATAATCGCCGAACTTTTATCATCGCGGTCAAAAATATAGGTGTCGGGGAATAAAAACCCCTCCAAGCTTACCTCCGCGGGCGCGTCACTCAAAAATTTATATTGCACCTGATAGTCGTCCACATTTTCTCCGTCCAGTTCGCCGTTCTGGGGCAAACCCTGCTCGCTAAGACGGGTGATGATTTGTTTATTAGAAAATCCCTCCGGAAAAGTGATTTTAACTTCGTTTAGAACCACTTTACCGCCGGTAATAACTTCCGTGATCTGCGGCACATTAAAATTCTGCCCCAGCGCGTATTTTCCGGCTTGCATCGCGCTGCCTTGATTTTTATACCAAACATAAACTTTAAACCACCAAGCACTACGAATTAATTTAGCGTCGGCTAATTGCCAGGCGATTTCTTTAACCCCCTGCCCTTTCGTCACAACAAATTCAACCGCCTTAATATTATTTTTATTAACCGGCGTGTGAAGCTCATAATACGCGTAGGCTAAAGTTCCGGCCGCCAAAAAGATCACCAGCGCCGCAGCGCTAAAAAACAAAATTAACCGGCGCGGCCGCGTAAAACTTGCTTCGTTCGTCACACGGCGCGGCCGGCCGGAAATTTGTTCATTAGATAAATTATTTAATTTATTTTCCATAGTATCCTAATTTTACAACACAATGTTATTTTCTCCAAATCCGCGCTAATCTTGCCAAAAAAAGCTCTTTACCCTATAATTTAAAAGGTTCTTTAAAGGGTTCTTTAACAGCGGCTATGTTGGTTTTTCTTTTACACTTACTATCGATGTTTTTGGAGGGAAACAATGACAAGTACAGTAACAAGAAAAAAAACGGCGAAATCAAAAAGAAAAGTCAAGTCTCGTGTTTTCCATTTTTGCGACTTGATGTGCGAAGGTTTGGAAATCAGGGACAACCAAAAAGGAGAAGCGCCTCTCCCCATTTGCCTGCAAGATGAAAAAGATGACCCCGCTTTGATGTATTGGAATGACTCCGTTTTAATGTATTGGAATTTCTGGCGGTGTTTCGTCTCTGCTTTGAAAAAAAAGCTGCCAAAAATTTTGACGGACGAAGAGATTACATCAACTCAGGGCAAAATACTTTTCTCTCTTTTTTGCGAATGGGAAACTGGCTCTTGTCTTTTCTCAACTTGCCAGGAATTGGTAGCTCAACGATTAGGCATTAACCCACGGATTTCTTTCTTTGCCAACAATTCAACGGAAGCTTTTAAAAAATTAATATTTTTATGCTTCGCTGACGACAAAGAAATTCTGATGGATCGTGAACTTCAAAAACTGACAACCATAAATAGCTCTCTGGATTTACCAGAAAGATGTCAGCTAAAACTGATTCTCGCGTCTTTAGCTGACAAGCCACAATCAACAAAAATGATAGCCCCTACAAACAAAAAATAACTCCCCCCCCCGGCGCCTCGCGCGACCGGGGATTTTTTATAAGATGAATCACCAAGTATTCTCCAAATTAAGTCCGTACAATTTCACGCCTTAACCTGTCTCTATACTATGACGATAAAAAAGGCAGCCGCGATGGACTGCCTAAAAGTTTACCTTCTCCGTTAACCGATTAACCGGCGGCCTGCAAGTGGCTGCAAAGTTGAGTGATTTTTTCTCTGACAACCGGTATCCTGGAAATTAACCTGGTCTTCTTGTCGGGCGGCAAATCCGGCCTTTTGATCTTTTTCTTAAGCACCTCAAGTTCCCGACAATGTTGATCCAGGCTACGCTCAATATCCGCTTCTTTCTCTGTTACATAATGCATAATCGTCCCTCCTTTTTTAAGCCGCCAGATTAATCCCTTGCTTCTTTGCCAGCGCATACCCGGCGCACCGAGGACAATCCCCGGTGCCAAGCGTTTTTTTACAGCGTTCGCACATCACTTCCCCCTTAGTGCTTTCCTCTTTCCGCGACGAATCCATCTTTTCCTCCCTTTCTTAAAAGCTAATATTGGTTAACTGATTTAAAAGAACCTTATAAACAAAAAACCGGTCTTGAGACCAGTCTTTTTTTATTTACCTCACGACTTAAAAGACTAGTCTCTTGGACCGCTCAATAAAATCAGCAACAAGCTTTTTAAAGTTGAGGTTAGCATAACTTTACTTCAATGATAGCAAAATCAAAATACCTGTCAACCCTGGAGGCCGATTCTTTTATTGTTCGAACGAGCGGGGCGAGTCGAGAACTTTTTACTAGATAACTTCTCCACGTGCCCCGCAGCTGCGGGGCTTGGTCGAAGAATAAAAATAAAAGTATCGCGTGCTCCGTTTCTTTGACAAAAACACCCTTTTAGACGACAATTAAATCAATTACTATGGCGCTGGATCAACTCATTCTTTGGCTTTCCGATTATAAATATCTCGCTCTTTTCCCTTTGGCCGTAGCCGAGGGCCCGATAATCACCGTTATCGCGGGATTTTTCGCGTCGCTTGGCTATCTTAATTTTTGGCTTGCCTACATTATTATTATTATTGGCGACTTAGTCGGCGACGCGGTCCACTATTCTTTTGGTCGCTTCGGCGGCCGCGCCTTCATTGACCGCTGGGGCAAGTATCTGGGCGTCGGACCGAAACAAATTGGCGCGATAGAAAGACAATTTGATAAGCGCGGCGACAAGCTCCTTTTCATCGGTAAAATGTCCCAAGGCATCGGCGGCGCGTTTTTAGTCGCGGCCGGCCTCATCAAAATGCCCTTTAGCAAATTCATTTTCGCCAATCTGCTGGCCACGCTAATAAAATCTTTACTTTTATTGCTCCTCGGTTTTTATTTCGGCCACGCTCTTTCAACTATCAACACATATTTGGAAAGAATCGCCTTAATTTCCCTTGGCGCGGCAATTTTTGGCGTTTTAATTTACTTCTTATATTTTAGAAAAAGCCGTAATCTGGCGCCTTAATATGAGCGAATTTATTTTTAAACAAAAAAGGTTGGAAACAGCCCACGGCCAGATCTGTTATTTTGTTAGCCAACAATTTTCCGGCCGGCCCACCTTAATATTTCTGCACGGCCTGTCCGCCAACCATACCACCTGGCTCGCCACCGCTCAAGCATTGGAAAAATTGCAATTAAATATTTTATTGCTGGATTTGCGCGGTCACGGCCATTCAGATAAAAGAAAGCAACGCGATTTATATCGTTGGCCCGTTTTCACGCAAGACTTGCACGCCATCATCCGTCAGGAAAACCTGGTTAGCGTAATTTTAATTGGCTACTCTTTTGGTGGAACAATCGCTCTGGACTATAGCGGCCGCTATCCCGATTCGGTTAAGGGGCTCTTCATTGTTAGCGCTAATTATCTTAACCCGCTACAATACAAACGCCTGTCATTGCTCACTTGGCCGGCTTATGGCTTATTAAGCTTCTTGGCCTGGCTGGTTTTATGGCAAAAAAGAAAACATTATTATTATTATAACCACGCCATTGCCCGGCGCTATTGGGATTCCACCTTTATCGGGTTAACCACCATGCCGCTAACCATAAACCTTTGGATGCTGGCGGAATTCGCTAACTTGGATTTAAGCAAATCACTCGCCAACATTAGTTGCCCAACGCTCATTATCAAAAGCCTGCATGACCCTCTGCTTTCTGCCGCCGAAGCGCAAGACATAATGCGCCAAATTAAAAACGCGCGAATCATAACTTTAGAAAAAAATACCCATTTTCTGGCCTCGCGCCATCAGGAAAAGCTGACAGAAATCATTGTCAATTTTTTAAAACAAAAAAACTTATCATGAAAATCGCTATCTTTACCGACACTTTTCCCCCGCAAGTTAACGGCGTTGCCCATACCGCTTATCTTTCGGCCAAAAATTTGATTGCCAGCGGACATACGGTCGCTGTTTTTACCGTGGCCAAAAAGCCCAAAGACCGCCCCGATATTAGTCTTGAAAACTTGCAAGTCTTCCGGCTTCCTTCCCTGCCGGCGCTGGTCTACCCAGGAGAACGTTTTACCTTACCAATTGGCATTACTTTGTGGCAAATGAAAAAATTTAATCCGAGCGTAATCCACCTTCATACCCCGTTTTCTGTTGGCTGGGAAGCAGTCTTGATGTCAAAAATTTTAAAAATTCCGCTTGTCGGCACGCACCACACTTTTTACAACCACTACTTGAAACACGTTAAATTAGATTTTGAGTGGATGAAAAAAATCAGCTGGAAATTTACCATCGGTTTTTATAATCATTGTGATTTAATTCTTAGTCCTTCCAACTCTCTGGCCGACGAGCTGATTAAAGAGGGTCTTGAGCGCTCAATCGGTGTTTTACAAAATTCAATTGACATTAATTTATTTAAGCCGCTGGAGAATCAAACAGCCGGAGAAGAGGTAAAAAAGTTTTTTGGCGTTAAAAATAGATCCGTTTGCTACATGGGTCGCTTAAGTTACGAAAAAAGCATTGATCAGGTTATTCGGGCTTTCGCTTTAATAAACAAAAAAATGCCGGATTTAAATTTAATGATAATCGGCGACGGGCCGGAGCGGAAAAATTTGGAGAAATTAGCCAAAGATCTCAATGTAAATAATTCCGTTATTTTTACCGGTTCTCTGCTTTATAATGGCAACTTGGTAAAGGCGCTTCAGGCCAATGATCTTTTTATTTCAGCCAGTAAAAGTGAAAATATGCCGCTTTCTATTTTGGAAGCAATGGCTGTTGGATTACCCATGGTCCTGGTTAAAGAAAAGGGGTTGGCAGAACTAATCCAAGAAAATGTTAACGGAATTTTTGCCAGAACAGATGACCCGGCCGATATTGCTGAGAAAGTTTTATTCCTCCTTTCTAATACCGATTTACTTAATAAATTTAGCCAAGGCTCGCGCCAGATGGCAATGGAATATTCAAATGGAAAAGTTACTGACTTATTAATGAAATCTTACGAAAAAACTATAGAAGAATATTTAGCGCGAAAAAATAATTAAAAGAAAAATAATCTTGTATTCCCTGAGCAAGCGAAGCGCGTCGAAGGGTTAACTCTTATCCAGCCCTCGACTTCGCTCAGGCAATAAAAAACTAATGCGTATTTGCCTTTATCTTGAATTTTATCACTTCTTAAACGGTTTTCTCTATAAAGAAATCGGCACCGG
>JAHKAK010000012.1 GCA_018826025.1 Patescibacteria group bacterium | reverse complement strand
GTGGAGGGCGTTGAGCCAACAGCGCAAGTGACGGGGCTGCAAAGTGTCATGCGGCCGGATGAAAGCTTAAAACGCCAGCCCGACAGCCGGCAAAAACTTTTGGCTAACACACCTAATAGAAAAGGTGACTATATTAAGGTGAAGGCGGTATTTGAGTAAAATCAAAATTAAAAAATCAAAGTTTAAAATGTAAAATTTAACTCACCCCACCCCTCTCTTTAAAAAAGAGAGGGAGGTTCCCCCTCTTAAGGTAAGAGGGGGTTAGGGGGCGTTATGAAGTTTTAGACTTTACCTCGTTTCGACTTTGTCGAGAAGGCTCGATAAAGTCGGCGTCATTTTTCTCCGATGGCGTAGCCATCGAGAATCCGCGATGTAATCGGGACATTTTGCCTGCCCCGCCAAAGCTACGCTTAGGCGGGGCAGGCGGGAGATTTACATTTTTAATTAAGTCAATGGATTTAGCTAATTTAACAATCATAAAAGCGCGCCAACTGTTAAAAGATAAGGAAGTGTCTGCTACCGAGCTGGCGCAGGCGTATTTGGCGCGGATAAAAAAAGAAGATGCTAAAATCCACGCGTATTTGTCGGTAACGGAAAAGACGGCGTTGGCGCAGGCCCAAAAAATTGACGATAAAATCGCTGATGGCTTGGAGATTGGCTTGTTGGCCGGCATTCCCTGCGCCATTAAAGATAATATTCTGATTGAAGGCGTAAAAAGCACGGCCGGCTCAAAAATTTTAGCCAATTATAGCGCGCCTTATGACGCCACGGTTATCCGTAAACTTAAAAAAGCCGACACGATTTTTTTGGGCAAGACCAATATGGATGAATTTGCCATGGGATCTTCCACGGAAAATTCAGCGTATGGAGCGACTAAAAATCCCCATGATTTGAAACGTGTGCCCGGCGGCTCTTCTGGCGGTTCAGCCGCGGCCGTGGCGGCTGATGAATGCCTTTTTGCTTTGGGCTCGGATACCGGCGGTTCAATCCGCCAGCCGGCGTCTTTTTGCGGGGTGGTGGGGCTAAAACCGACTTACGGCGCGGTTTCCCGCTATGGCGTTATGGCCATGGCTTCTTCCTTGGACCAAATCGGGCCGTTGACGAAAAATGTAGCCGATTGTCAAATTATTTTTGACGCGATAAAAGGAAAAGATCCACGCGACGCGACGAGCGTAAACTCGCCGACTACCGACTACCGACTACCGACTACCGACAAACTCAGGATTGGCGTGCCAAAAGAATATTTTGCCAAAGGACTTGATCCGGAGGTGGGAAAGGTAATCAAGGGGGTAATAGATAGATTGGCTCAACAAGGCGCGCGCGTTGAAGAGATTAGCTTGCCGCATTCCGAATACGCGCTGGCGTGTTATTATATAATTATGGCTTCGGAAGTGGCAGCGAACCTGGCGCGATTTGACGGGATTAAGTATGGCGCGCCAGCCGGCGAGGCGCAAAATTTGTTGGAAGTTTATTTAAAATCCCGTCAGCAGGGCTTGGGTGATGAAGTCAGGCGGCGCATAATGCTGGGCACTTATTCTTTGTCCTCCGGGTATTACGACGCTTATTATTTACGGGCGCAAAAAGTGCGAACAAAAATTATTGAAGATTTCAAAAAGGCGTTTGGTAGGGTTGATTTAATCATGGCGCCGGTGTCGCCGACGACCGCGTTTAAAATCGGCGAGAAAATAGACGACCCGGTGCAGATGTATCTGTCTGATATTTATACCGTGCCGATGAATTTGGCCGGTGTGCCGGCGTTGTCTCTGCCTTGCGGTAAGGTGGAAAAATTACCGGTGGGTTTACAAATTATCGGTCCGCATTTTTCGGAAGAGCTAATTTTTCAGGTTGCGCAAACGATAGAGAGCTTATTGCGATCCTAATCTACGAATAACATCCGAATTATCCGAATGGGAAAAATCATATACCCGGAGCTTTCTTATAAAATTACAGGTATTTGCTTTAAACTACACAGAGAGTTAGGCCGTTTTTGTCGAGAAATACAATACGGTAATCGCTTAGAGGAGTTATTAAAGGCAGAGGGCCTTATTTATAAACGTGAGTACGAAATTTATCCCGGCAATAAAGTAGATTTTTTAATTGACGATAGAATAATTTTAGACATAAAAGCAAAAAAGTTTATATTAAAAGAAGATTATTTTCAAATGCAGAGATATCTTCAGTCAAGCGGTAAAGAGTTGGGATTAATAACTAATTTTAGGAGCGTTTATTTAAAACCGAAAAGAGTATTAAATATAAAATTATTCGGATAATTCGGATGTAAATTCGGATTATTCGGATCGCTGTTCAGTGATCACCTATTTTCTCGATCTCTACGACCTAATCTATAATTATTTTACCTCGGTCAATGCCGGCGCAATTGTTTTG